>DATHEH010000325.1:0-9095 GCA_035318685.1 Ferruginibacter sp. | reverse complement strand
TCTATAAAAATGAGATAAGGGTACATATTAAGATCAAAACCGGGCAGGAAGATTTTTTATTCCTTAACCGAAGGGGAAGCAAACTTAGCAGGGTAATGATATTCCTTATGCTGAAGGACCTTGCCAGGAAAGCGGGGATAACCAAAACCATTTCGCCGCACACCTTCAGGCATTCTTTTGCAACACATCTTGTAGAAGGAGGCGCCGACCTGCGGGCGGTGCAGGAAATGCTGGGCCATGAAAGTATTACCACTACCGAAATATATACACACCTCGACAGGGAATACCTGAGAGACACCTTGCAGCAGTTTCATCCTGCGTTCAAAAACTGACGCCTTCTCCGTGTTCTTTGTGTAAGATCTCCGTGTCTTTGTGGTAAAACCGTATTCCGAATAAGAGACATATTTCTTTACCCCAAAGACACAAAGATTTTTTCACGAAGCACACAAAGATTTTTTCACGAAGCACACAAAGGCCCTGGCTTAAGCCCATAAAAAAACCGGCCAGATGCTCCTGCTTTTTTTTAAAAACGTAAGGCAGCTATCTTGACCGGCATTAACAACCACTACTACTTAACGATGAAACTAAGTTTACTTATTAATTTATTTTTGTTATTAAATACATTCATATTGTAAATACCCGCGGCCCACATGCTGTTTGTCTGCACCTGTTCCATATACTCTTTTGAGGGGATATTGATTTGTTTTTGTAAAACTATTCTCCCGATCGCATCCATAACCTGGATATAATAGTTACCTGCTTCTTTAACTTTTAAGGAAACAAAAATTGGATATCCCTTTTCTACCGGATTTGGATATAGTTTTAAAGAGTCGGTTAATCTTGTAACAATTTTAGTTTTAGTATCGGCATACCCTGTGACCCTTATTCCCCTGATGCCTACCCCACCGAGTACCCCATCTACCCGCCTGGTTAAGAAAGGGTCGGCTTTAACAGTCACCGTGTCCAGATTCTTTACTTTCAATTTGGTTGTAATAATAATTGCGCCGTTGGCGCCTTCGGAACCATATATTGCAGTTGCAGCAGAACCTTGCAGCACAGTAACATCTTCAATATCGTCAATATTTACATTATCAAAATTGGTAACAATAGTGCCATTCACCACCAATAAGGGATCAGGTCCTTTTATCTTCATGCTTCCCAATCTTACCTGGGTTTGTTTGGTATTTGATTTTACTGGGTTCAATTCTGTAATTGGCTTTGAACATGACTGTGCTTTTGCCGTGTTAGTTTTAGAAAAGAACATAATGAACATCACGATATAATTCCAGTACCAGAACAACCTTTTCTTTGGCTCCTGGGGATAGCTTATAGTTCTTTCTAATTGGGAAGGCAATGTTCGTCCGCAAACTTTTTCAAAAGAGGTTGTAGTAAAATAGTTTAGCACCTCTGTATCCGTCATCATGCTGAGATCAACTACTTCTTTTGCGCAGGCATTGCAGAAACGGCCCTGTTCTGTTACCGTCATCGCCTGCCAGTTCTCGTGGCAGGGTTCAGGAATGGAAAGGTAAAGCTTCTGCATAACAGCCGGTTTTGTTATACAGATGCGCACTTAAAAAATATTACATAAACTTAGCGGAGAATTTTTTATCGGGGAGGCTGGCTGTTTTATACACGTGTTATTTTCTTTCCAGCACGATATCAGACTGGCGAAAATTCATGCTGTTGGTATAAACCGTATTGGTGACTTTCCTGCGGTAGTTTTTAAACAGGCTTTGCCAGCGTAGTTTGAGCACACCCAAAACACCTTCCTTAATGATGCCCTTATTCATCTTACTGGTTCCAAATTCACGGTCGATAAAAGTTATGGGTACTTCTACAATTTTAAAACCCAGTTTCCAGGCTGCAAATTTCATTTCTATCTGGAAAGCATAACCTACAAAACTGATCTCATCAAGGTTCATCGCTTCCAGGACTTCTTTCCTGTAACAAACGAACCCGGCAGTAGGATCCTTTACCGGCATCCAGGTTATCATCCTGGTATATAATGATGCCCCCTTGGATAACAGGATACGGTTTGCAGGCCAGTTAGCAACTGCCCCACCCTTTACGTACCTGGAACCAACAGCAACACCCGCCCCGGTCTTACAGACCTGGTATAAAGCTTCAAGGTCTTTGGGATTATGTGAAAAATCTGCATCCATCTCAAAAATATAGCGATACCCGTTCCCGATCGCCCATTTAAAGCCATAAATATAAGCTGTCCCCAGGCCTAGTTTTCCCATCCTTTTTTCCAGGAAAAGCTGGCCGGGATATTTTG
Source organism: Ferruginibacter sp. (assembly GCA_035318685.1). Classification (GTDB taxonomy): domain Bacteria; phylum Bacteroidota; class Bacteroidia; order Chitinophagales; family Chitinophagaceae; genus Ferruginibacter. Next base: position 6,817 of record DATHEH010000325.1, on the reverse strand, counting down.
AGATCAATCTTTGTATTATTTCGGCTGTGCCATCAGGAGAGTTGTCATCAATTACGAGAATATGGTAGCCCAGTTGTAATTCAACTACTGCATCGATGATCTTCTCGATATTCTCTTTCTCATTAAAAGTTGGTATGATGACCAGTTTTTCCAATGCGTGAACTATTTTATCCTTTCAAATTTACGATAAATAAGGGACGCCTTATCAACATATTTTCTACAGTCTTTATTTAATTATTCTTTAACAAAGTCCTGTTGAGTATTTCTGTAAGTTTTTGCTTGGTGTGTAAGGGGAAATCGCCTCTCATCATCCAGTCGTAATACTGGGGTTCAGCCTTTAATACATCGGCAACAGTCCTGCCCTTGTGCTTGCCAAAATTGAAAAGCTCATTTCCTTTGTCATCAAAACAAAAGCGACGGGCATAGTCCACTATTTTATCTTCCCCAATAACACCCAGGATGGATTCAACCGAATCGCCCAGGTGCTCATAGCGCTTTAATTGTGCCATCAATACATCAATGGTGGCTTCTACATCCGCCTCGGCGCTATGTGCGTGTACCAGTTCTTTTTCGCAAAAGAACTTATAAGCTGCCGTTAAGGTGCGGGGCTCCATCGTATAAAAAATGTGCTGGACGTCAATCATTTTTCGTGTGCTGAGGTCAACATTCATACCTGCACGTAAAAATTCTTCCATCAGGATGGGAACATCAAAACGGTTGCTGTTGTATCCGCCAAGGTCGCAATTCTCCATGAACATCTTTATTTCATTGCCTGCCTGCTTAAAAGTTGGCGCATCTTTCACCATTTCATCAGTTATGCCATGTATGTCGCTGCTTGATTTTGGAATGGGTATTTCCGGGTTAATGATCTTTCTTTTTACCTGCCGGCTGCCATCAGGGGAGATCTTAATGATGGCGATCTCTACGATACGGTCTGTTGAAAGGCTTACCCCGGTGGTCTCCAGGTCGATGAATGCAATAGGACGCTTAAGCTGTAACATTTTGGATTTTACGGTTTAATTGGCTAAAAACTCGCAATAAAGGCCAATTTTTGCCATTTTATTATATAAAAATGAGGCCCGAAGGTAATATTAATTGTATTTCTCCGTTTACCATTCGTAAATTATCTTTGCAATAATAAGTTTTTTAACCTCAATAGAAAAATGATGAAAAAAGTATTTTTTGTTTTACTGGCCGTGATAGCGATCTCAGCTATTGTCAGTAGCTGCAGCCCAAGCCGTAAATCAGGTTGCCCAATGAACGAAAATATCATACACTAAGCCCTGAACAGACGTACATGAACTGGATCAAGTTAACCAGTGCAGACCAGCTTAATGAAATAAAAGAATTATCCAAATCAAAAGCGCAGGTAATTTTCAAGCACAGCACCCGCTGTGGCATTAGCAGCATGGCCAAAAACCGCCTCGAAAGGGATGTGCAACCGGAAGCAGCTGATTTTTATTTCCTCGACCTGATAAGGTACAGGTCTCTTTCAGATAAGATAGCCGAAGATTTTTCCGTATACCACCAATCGCCACAGGTTCTTTTAATTAAGAATATGGAATGTGTATATGATGAAAGCCACAGCGGCATTCAAATGGCTGAGATCGTTGAACATTTGGTGCAGCAGTAAATATATTTTCTCCTTTTACACCATAAGCAGCGCTTAACCGCATTGCTACAAGTGTCATATTTATTTTTTCAGTTAAACACCAGGGAGATACTTTGCTGTAAAATTCCCTTTTTTGTTTTGTTCCGTATCTCATCTTCACCTGTGCAGAAAAATCACGGGAAGCAAAGGAATTGATGATAATTTATGGTCTTACCATGAACTCAATTTGGCGGGATTCTTGTGATACTTTAGTAAAAATAAATTATGGCAAACGGTAAAACTTTCGGAGAGGTGATCGGTGGCAGCAAACCTGTACTCGCCGATTTTTCAGCAGAATGGTGTGGCCCGTGCAAAATGATGACGCCGATCCTAAAAGAACTGAAGGATGCAATGAAAGATGCGATCACAATAATTAAAATTGATGTAGATAAAAATCCCCGGGCGGCACAGGCCTACCAGGTACAGGGTGTACCAACCCTTATACTTTTCCAGAACGGGAAGGTCAAATGGCGGCAATCAGGTGTTATCCCCGCAAAACAATTACAGCAGATCATCGGGCAAAATACCGGTTAATTCCCTGGCCATCTTTTTTCGAAGAGCCAACTTAATGGTCTGCGGGGTCCTTCCACCTGCAGGTTGAATTTCTTTATCGAATTCACATTAATGTAATTAATGACATCATCTACTGAATCCGTGAACAGGAAAAGCTCTGTATCCGTTGGTGATATCGTTCCCTTCAGTTTCATCTTATCAATATGCTCAATAAGTTCTTTGTGAAAATCTTTGTCGAAAATTATGATGGGGAACTGGCTTATCATTTTTGTTTGTACCAGGGTAAGCGCCTCGAAGTATTCATCAAGTGTGCCAAATCCCCCCGGTAAAACAATGAACGCGTAGGAGTATTTTATCAGCAGGGTCTTTCTTACAAAAAAGTATTTGATGTTTACCCACTTGTCCAGGTAAGGATTATGTGACTGCTCCATCGGCAGTACAATATTGCAGCCAACACTCCTGCCGCCTACTTCTTTTGCGCCCCTGTTCGCTGCTTCCATGATACCCGGGCCTCCCCCGGTCATGATAGTAAATCCCAGTTGTGCGATCCTTCCCGAGATCTCCCTCGCCTTTTCGTAATAAGGGTGACCTTCTTTAAAACGTGCAGAACCAAAAATGGTAACACAGGGACCAACAAATTGTAATTTACGTAACCCCCTGACGAAGTCACGCAATACATTTACCGTAAAAGTAAAATCCTTCCAACGGTTTTGCGGCCCTTCTAAAAATTTTATCTCGTCTTTTGTCATGGCTATTAATTCTACCCAAACATAAATATTTTTTAGTGGGATAACAGGATGGACTTAAAATGTCTCAACCCGCGGTTGGTGGAAACACCCAACCGCGGCCATTGGCGTGGCCCAATAGCCACTATTTTTTCACTTATATAATTTTCATGGCACATCACATTTTTATTTATGTGAAATGAATATGGGCATTTTAATATTACGGATCACTTCTGATGCAAAACTTTTTTTAAACAACTGGGAGAACAATGACCTGGAAAAAGCCCCTATTACAATAAAGCTGTTGGGCTGACCCGCGACCCACTGTGTGAATTCTTTTTTGTTATTCATACCTAGCGACTGGATCACCAGGTTGGGATAATGCCGGCTTACCAGTTCAGTGATCATTGTCTGCCCGGGTAATTTTTCCTCCTTAGTACTTATCGACAGGAGAATGGTTTGTTTTTTTGTTAGCTCAGGAAAAACATAGGAGAATTGTTTGATCGCAAATACAGATGATTCGCTGCCGTCATAAGTTAAAATGACCTGCCCGGGCTCATCATATTTTTCCGGCACCAGCATCACGGGGCATTCTGCTTTTTTTAATACTTCCTCCAGGTAAAGATTTGGTTGTTCTTTTTGGACGTTCTCATAAAATAATTCACTGCTTACCAGTAATGCATCAGCAAAACGTGTTTCTTCTATTAATGAAGAAATGGCCATCAGGTCAGTATCCTTATGTATCCTGTAATCAAAGCCTTCAGATTCACAGGCCCGGTTGAATGTACTTATATTCTTATTGACCACTTCATCCTCTTCATTTTTTACCAGCCATTCCGGCATGAGTGATATGCCCTCCAGGCCGGTATAAGCAAGCACTTTGGAATAATCAACCGGGCTGAGAAAAACACCGGCCAGCAGCACCCTTGTTTTTGCATTGATGTGCTTTACAAACTCAAATGCGCCTTGTGGAAAATGTTGTCCGTCAAGTGCAATGATCAGCTTTTTCATATAATCTGTTTTATAATGAACTAAGCACAAAACGTATACCATATAAATACCTATGACATGGGGTATCGATATTATCTCTATACTCTCGTCATACTATATCCATACTATATCCATACATTACTCATACTATATCCATGCTATATCCATACTATATCCATTCTGTAGTTATACTATAGGTACGGGTAAACGGGCAGGCTCCCGGCTGCTCAGTTCTGTACGACCGGGCCTAGTTTCTTGCCGGTATACGCTTCAGTGTTTCGAGCAGGAAGGGCCAGTATTTCTGCACCGAACTTACCTGCACTTTTTCATCAGGAGAATGTGCACCGCGGATATTAGGACCAAAAGATATCATCTGCATCTCCGGGTAATTGGTTCCTAAAATACCACATTCCAACCCGGCATGTACCGCATTCACATGTGCTTTATCATTGTACATCTCTTTGTACAGGTCACTCATTAATTTAACTATAGGTGATTCGGGCTTAGGCGTCCATCCCGGGTAAGTGCCACCAAAATCAACCTTTGCTCCAGCCAATTCAAAACAGGAACGAATGGTTTGGCCCAGGTCCATCTTTTCACTATCAACAGAACTGCGGCTTAGGCAAAGAATGCTGCCAGTTCCTTCTTTTACCAAAACACGGGCAATGTTATTTGAACTCTGCACCAGGCCATTGATCGCCGGGCTCATCCTGTATATTCCGTTTGGACATGCAGCAATGCTACGCAGTAATTTATATTGAAAACCTCCTTCCAAAACAGTTCCGGGCTTAGTAATATTCTCAATGCCGGTATCAAAGTTCGGGTCGGTGCTTTGGTATTCATTTTTTAAGACCTGCTGTTGTTCTTTTATGAATGCGGTAAATGCATCACTGTTTGCCAGGGGCAAAACAACATCAGCAAATGATTCCCTCGGAATGGCGTTGCGTAAACCTCCTCCATCAATGGTATTTATCCTTAAACCAAATTTTTCAGCGGCGTTCAATAAAATACGGTTCATTAATTTATTGGCATTGCCGCGGCCCTTATAAATATCCATCCCCGAGTGTCCACCCGTTAAACCCTTAACCGTTACCCGGTATGCATTTATTTCACCTGTAATTATTTCCGTTGGATAATTTACTGTTGCGGTTACGTCCATGCCACCCGCACAACCGATCGTTAATTCGTTATCATCTTCCGTATCCAGGTTCAATAAGATAGCTGCATTCAATAATCCGGCTTTCAAACCAAGGGCGCCCGTCATGCCCGTTTCTTCATCAATGGTAAACAAGGCCTCAAGTGCCGGATGAGGAATGCTGTCAGCGGCAAGTATCGTCATGATAGAGGCAACCCCTATCCCGTTATCAGCGCCCAGTGTTGTTCCTTTCGCCTTAACCCAATCGTCTTCAACCAACATGTTGATACCTTGCGTTGCAAAATCAAAACTGGTATCTCCGTTCTTTTGGTGTACCATATCCAAATGGCTTTGCAGGCAAACAGTAACTTTATTTTCCATACCCTTACTTGCCGGCTTTTTGATGATCACATTACCGATCTCATCTTTGGTTGTTTCCAGTTTTAACTTTTTTCCAAAGTCCATAATGAACGCGATCACCTGTTCTTCTTTTTTGGAAGCACGTGGAATGGCATTCAGTGCAGCAAAGTTTTTCCATAATTCATTTGGGGCCAATTGATCAACTGTTTTACTCATGTCTTTTGCATTTAATTTATATGCTGTGCAATCGAAATATCCTGATTTATTCACCTCAATACCAGTAAGTATTTCCGCATTCTCAACTTGCGGTTGACAGCAACCGTGGCTATCACCATCTTATCAAATAATTTTAATGACACAACGGCTTTACTTTGTAAAATTAAGGGCATAATTTGTTTTAATATTCAACAATATCGAGGGCCCTGATCTGCGACCTGTATGCCGCAGGAACCAGCAGGGTTTTTATGAGCCCGTCTATTTTCAGGATCCTGCTGAATTTATAAAAGGGAAGCAGGATGTGGAGCCATTTTACATGGCCAAGATCCAGTAATTCGTTTACCCTGGGAGGAACAATGAGTCTTTGCGATTCCAGTACCAAAGCGTACCTGAAACTTCCCAGGTGCTTTTTATATTGTTTGTACAGGTCGGCAGTATAATGACTTTTTTGGAGATCTTCCTGCAACTGGTTGTCATGCATGACCAGCCATTCCCCGTGATTTTTTGGCAAACCGGTCAACTGCATACGTGTTCCCATCCTGTAAAACACGTCGAAGAGTTCATCTTTTTCTCTTTCATCGAGCTTTCTTTCGAGCAACTCAAAGGAAGCAATGGAATAGTGGATCAGCATGAACAATACATCCCGGTACGCCCAATCGGGGATCTTAGCAGCACGGCTTTTTTCAACGCCGGAATGTATGGCTGTTATTTTATCGATCGCTGCATGAGCAGCGTCAAGTTCAGAAAAAACGATCAGCCTGGCATAGGTTACGGTAGAGAACAGCCTGCCAATCGGATCAGCGGGAAGTTTGCCGGTGAAATATAACCAGTCGACTGCTTTATTGAGTGCGAACTCCGCGGCAGAGCCTGCAAAAATAAAGAGGATGGTATCTGCCTTACGCCATATTTCTCTTACGATCGATCCCTGCTTAACAAAATACTCCACTCCTGTATTCATATAACAAAACTAGTGTAAAAAAATAAAGACATTTAACGCTTACCCATAAAAAAACCATCCGCCAGCTGGCGGATGGTTTTTTATACGACCGAAAGGTTCGTTATAATTTCTCGAATGGTACGATGCCATTTTGGGTACCGTTGTTTTGCTGTAGCCTGATAATGTATTTTCCATTAGCTAAAGTCTTTCCAAAATCAAAGCGGAATGATTGTGCATTTTGCAACTCAACGTCTTTGGTGATGTATACCCTTCCACTCATATCCATTACG
>DATHEH010000324.1:0-3638 GCA_035318685.1 Ferruginibacter sp. | reverse complement strand
TGGGTTGGAGAACATGCCACAATGGGCGCACTTACCGCTGATATTAAAACCCGATGGCAATGGTAAATTAAGTAAGCGTGATGGCGATCGCCTCGGCTTTCCCGTTTACGCAATGGATTGGAAAGATCCGCAAACCGGCGATCTTACAAAAGGATTTAAAGAAATAGGTTTTTTACCGGAAGCTTTTATAAACCTGTTGGCCGTGTTAGGATGGAATGACGGCTCGGAACAGGAAATTTTTACGATAAACGAATTGACGGAGAGATTTTCTATCGAAAGGGTACACAAGGGCGGGGCAAAATTTGATTTTGAGAAGGCCAAATGGTTCAACCACGAATGGATAAAGAGGTCAGAAGTTATAAGTTATAAGTCAGAAGTTAAAACACTGTTCACCAATGCAGGAATAGCTGTCAACGACGAAGAAAAATTTGAAAAAGTACTTGCATTGATAAAAGACAGGTGTACGCTGCTGCCTGATTTTATTGAGCAGGGTAAGTTCTTTTTTGTTGCTCCTTCAACATATGATGAAAGAAGTGTAAAACCAAAATGGGATGAAGGGAAAAAAGATTTTTTCAATTCATTCATCAGCAATTGTAAAGAGCTAAAAGACTGGAAAGCATCCGAAATTGAAAATAATTTTAAAGAACTGGCAACTGCAAAAAATATTAAGGTGGGTGAATTACAAATGATATTCCGCGTGATGCTGGTAGGCAGTAAAATGGGACCGGGGGTATTTGTTATAGCAGAGGCAATAGGCAAGGAAGAGACGATACAAAGGATCGGGAATGCTGTGAAACTGTTCAACTAAAGGATCAGCATACTAATGAGGCCTATTAAACCAGGCTAACAACGGGGTCTTATCATTCATGGCATTAATGTATTTTCGTAATTCAAGATCATAAAATGAGCAGACCCATCAGAGTTTTAGTTGCCAAAGTAGGATTGGACGGTCACGACCGTGGCGCCAAAGTGATCGCTACCGCATTGCGTGATGCAGGTATGGAGGTGATCTATACAGGCTTGCGGCAAACTCCCGAAATGGTTGTCAACGCTGCATTACAGGAAGACGTTGATGCGATCGGCATCAGCATTTTGAGTGGCGCACACAATACCGTATTTCCAAAAGTTATTGCACTAATGAAAGAAAAAAAAATGGACGATGTATTGCTTACGGGCGGCGGCATCATTCCTGAGGATGACATGGCAGCATTAAATAAGATGGGTGTGGGCAGGTTATTCTTACCCGGCGCCACAACATCTGATATTGCAGAGTATATCAGGGGATGGGTAAAAGAGAACAGGAACTTTTAAATTAAAACGAATTTATGTATACCACCATTTTAACCAATTTAGCGAATGGAATCTTCACCATTACCATCAACAGGCCCGATAAATTAAATGCACTCAACAAAGATGTTTTTACTGACCTGGAGAATGCAGTTGAAGAGATCAGCAGTAATGCCGACATAAGATCAGCGATCATCACCGGCGCTGGCCCCAAGGCTTTTGTAGCAGGGGCAGACATTTCTGAATTTAGCGGATTTGGAAAAGAGGATGCTAAAAAACTGGCCAAAAGAGGACAGGACATTTTTTTTAAGATCGAGAACAACAAAAAACCCATCATTGCTGCAGTAAACGGTTTTGCATTGGGTGGTGGCTGCGAACTTGCCATGGCCTGTCATTTCAGGCTATGTAGTGAGAACGCAAAATTTGGTCAGCCGGAAGTAAACCTTGGACTGATACCAGGCTATGGTGGCACACAACGCCTTGCCCAATTGATCGGCAAGGGCAGGGCTATTGAACTGCTTATCTCTGCAAACATGATCGACGCCAATACTGCTTTACAATATGGATTGGTGAACTATGTAGTTCCGCAGGACGAACTTTTGAACAAAGCAGGATCCATACTGGAAACGATTAATGCAAAAGCACCCCTGGCTGTGGCTGCCTGTATCAAAGCTGCCAATGCTGTATTTGATGAAACGAAAAATGGATTTGAAACAGAGATAAGTGAATTTGCTGATTGCTTTGCAACCGAAGACATGAAGGAAGGAACTGCCGCGTTTTTAGAAAAAAGAAAAGCAGTCTTTTCCGGCAAATAATAACAGCTGAAGCATGTATTAAATCCCGCGCTGAAACAATATCTTTAGATAACCAAAGCATGTTATGAAGATATTTGTTGCAGCCTTCCTGATAATTTTGAGTTTTGATTCACCCGCACAGTCGCCCGGGCTGAGGATAGACGTTTGGATGGATCCTGTTAAAGCAGGATCCGTGCGTTATAAGATCGAAATGAAGATCTGTGAGCCGAGGAAGATGACCAACAGGGGCGATTGGTTTGCCCACGATACTTCAGTCATTGATTTTGGGTCATTGAAACCGGCTGATATCAATTGCGATGCATACTTTAATGATGCAGCATCAACGATCGTACCTGCAGACGAAGACCAGCTATTTAACCACTTTGAATTCAATAACCAGGTTTTTGCATGGGAAAAGATACTGGTGTTCAGGATATCCAATCCATCATCCAGCAGCATGTTTATCATCATTCCCATGAGGTATAAGTCATTCCGCACCACCATCAATATCAAGGATGTGGTGTTTCAACCAGGCAAAGTGATCTTTCTTACAGATATAAAGGGCAGGTATGACCGGAAAAAATTATCCTTCAACCGCTCCCTGAAAAAAGTCAGGGCTGTAGAACTGAAAAGTTTTTCTTTGAAAGGAATACTATAAAGTTCAATGATCATTTCTCCAACAGGTTTGCGTCGATCAAATAAGCTTCAATCTCACTGATTGCAACTAATCCCGAGACTTCTCCGGTTAAGAGTTTAATTTTACGAACTGTAGCAGACGGAAATGTAAGTACTCTTTTATTTCCTATAGTTGTTCCTCTTATTTCTTTTAGTATCTCATCCTTATCATTTATCAGTAACAATTTGAAACTTTTACATTTCTGACCATAAGTAATCTCCTCACGAAGTACCACACAATTAGTAAGGATAGATTTTTTGAACCTGATCTCCATAGGTCCTATAAAAATTTCTCTTCCCCTGCCCGTTGGTAGATTTTTATCAGAAGTATTTATCTTACCATCGTTAATATTTGGCGCAGACCTAAGGCCAATATCAACCATACTGTATCCTTTACCTTGCCTCGAAAGATTTTTTACAAAGGCGTTTTTTCTTAGAAGATTAAAACCCACCAACGCTGCCGAATCGTTTTCATGTATCAATCCTCTCCCGTCCGGCGGCACATTCAATAATAGGTTTGCACCACGGCCCACACTTTTTAAATAGAGTTCAAATAATTGTTCTGCTGTTTTTACTTTAGTGTCTTCAGTTTTATGATAGAACCAACCAGGCCTGATGCTCACATCACATTCTGCCGGTATCCAGTGCTTACCATTTACATTGCCCGCATTCAACGTATCCTGTGATGGGCCACCTGCTCCTCTTGTAAATCCTGCTGTGTCGAGCGTGTTCCAGTTGGTCTTTCCTGCAATCCCGCTTTCATTGCCGCACCAGCGTATATCGGGGCCAATATCACTGAAGACAATTGTTTTTGGAGACAGTTTACGAACTGTTCTTTCAAAACGTTTCCAGTCGTACACCTGCCGCTTGCCATTTGGCCCT
>DATHEH010000323.1:0-8632 GCA_035318685.1 Ferruginibacter sp. | reverse complement strand
CACTGATTCGTCAATATCAGAAAGATCGCTTACGCCCGTTGACATAATAACCGGTTTCTTAGTGGCTGCAACTTTCTTTAAGAGCGGCCAGTCTGTGTTTTCAAATGATGCAATCTTATAAAAAGCCACATCCAGGCTTTCCAAAAAATCCACTGCAGTTTCATCGAAGGGTGAACTAAATGGTATAAGGCCTCTTTTACGTGCATGGTTAAAAATGGGCTCATGCCACTCCCAGGGCGTATAAGCTTCTTTATAAAGGTCATACAGTTCCCTGCCATTCCATAAAGAGCTTTCATCCTGAATGGTGTAAGCGCCTTTCATGGTCATGGTATCTGCAGTATATGTTTGAAGCTTTATGGCGTGTGCACCTGCATCTGCAGCTGCATCTACTATCTGCAGCGCCCTGTCTAATGACTGATTATGGTTACCCGACATTTCAGCAATAATGAAAGGCTTATGATCTGAACCAACCGGAATGCCAGCTAAGTTAATTTTCATGATACATTGTATATTTAAATGAATCGGGATATAACAGGCTTTCTTCTTTTTTAAAAGCCAGTCGTTCAAAAGAGACCTGTGAAGCAATATTAGAAGCCTTTACATACCCGGCTATCGAAACAGGCTTTTGAAATTCCTTTATAAAAACTTCTACCCCTTTACTTAAAATAGTTGTTCCCAGCCCCTTACTTCGGATAATTTTATCTGCCATGTAACCAATTACGGCTTCATCATTACTGACCTGGAAACGTATCTGGGCTACAGGCTGATTGTCAAGTTCCAGTAAATAATAGAAACAACCAGGATCAGTAAGCTTTTGCATGAACCAGGTGCTGTGATCCTGTAAACTGATCTGGTTTGAATTATAAGACTGAGCCCTTACTTCTGTATCGTTTGCCCATTTAAAACAGGTTTGCAGGTCTTCCGGCCTCATTCTCCTGATCTGCAAGTTCTTTGCTTCAAAGTACTGATCAAAAATCTTTATAAAACGTGATCCCGAATTCCCGTCAAAATAAAATGCCTGTTTCAAAAGCATCTGCTCAATATCTTCCGCAGCATAATTATTGATATCATCCCCCTCAAAGGCCAGTTTTTGCGAAAGCATATATTTCATAACATCCTCCTGGTTTGGGGCTGTTTGCTTTAAAAAAACAACTCCCCCACAGCACATATACTCATATGCTATTGTGCTTGCAGAACAGATAGCATAAGAACAATTCCTCATTATTTTCACCATTTCATCCGCAGGCAAAGATTGATAAAGAAAAATACTACCAGTTGTCCCTATATAATCTTTGAGTTCTTCTATATTTTGATAAGCGCTTCCAACAACTACATGAAATTCTGTAAACTGTTCTTTTATCTTCTCCCGGCGCAATATTCTTAAGGTATGGTTTTCCGGGTCAGCCCCGCCAAAACAAACAAAGCAATTCCTGTTGTCAACCGCAACCCTTCGCTTTTTTGCTGCTTCAAGAAAAACCGTCCGCAATAATGCATAGCGGGGACCAAGGAAAAATTGGGTTGGCAATGCTGCATTGTAATCCAAAGGACTTACACCACCAGCCGAATTTATTATTGTCTTTGAATAAAATCTATAGGCATGAATATCATCAATGCAAAAAAAATCAAACCCGCTAACTGCCAGGGCTTTTTGGTATGTATCATCAAATGAGTACCCATCAAGTACTATGAGAGCGTCTTTGTCAATAACCTTATGAAGATCCTGCGCCTCTGTGTCAAAAGGAATCTCAGGTAAATGAACAATTTCATCAAATACAGAATTGATCTCTTTGATAACATCTGCAACGGTACAACGGGTTGCCATAATACAGCGATAAGACATTTTTAGTCCCGCAGCGAGGGCTGTTGAACGGATCATATGCCCCAACCCCATTGCGCTACCCCCATCGGCCCGAAAAATTATTGTATTATTTGTTTCATTCATGTTTCTTTTCAAACAGCCAGTAAGTAATATCATCAAAGCCTGCATTATCGTAAAGATGACCCCACAAAAAGCCATAATCAACAAGCCGTACGGGAAAATTCTCCATAAACAATTTGCCAAAATCGCTTTTAAACAACTTGTCTTTTTCCCCATGATACTCGATCATAACCGGTGTGCGGTTAAAATATTCTCCAATCAAAATGTATCGCGATGAATATTGAAACATTTTTTTCATATTCGATAACAGGTCCCGGGGATGAATATGAATTAATACTCCCATCGTGAAAACCAGATCGAAAGCCTTCTCCTCATATGCAGAATCAAGGATTGAACCATTAAAAGTCTTATCGAATGAGTATCTGTCAGTAACTATTTTATACGCATCGGGACTGATTTCAATAATGGATTTGGAAGTTTCTGGCAACAGGTTATTTAATACCCTGATATTTTTGCCAACATTTGAACCACATTCCAAAAGGGAATTAATTTTACCAACACTATTTAACATCGTAGCCCAGCATTTTAATCCTCCTTCAAGATCATAATTATCATTCTTTGAAATGTAATCTTTAGCATATTGCTCTTTCCAAAAAAGCTGTTGTTCATTTGTTGTCATATAAAAATGTTTTAATTGCTTGAATAACGTGCTGTTGTTCAGCCTCGGTAAGTGTTGGGTACATCGGTAAGCTCAGGCACTGTTCGTAATATTTTTCTGCCAAGGCGAAATCCCCTTTCTTCCACCCAAACTGCCTGTAATAAGGCATAAGGTGTGTGGGTATATAATGCACCTGGCAAAAAATGTTTTTTGTTCGCAGGTGATCGTATAACTCCTTACGCTTTGCAGTTTGTATGATGTATAAATGAAAGGCGTGACCCTTATCATAAACCGGTAAGGTTATGGGCAGTCCCGCAAAAGCATCGGTATACCTGTCTGCTATTTCATGCCTGCGTTTCAAACCTTCCGCCGCCCTGCTAAGCTGCGATACACCCAGTGCACACAATACATCGGGTATGCGGTAATTATATCCCAGGGTTTGCATTTCCATATACCAGCCGCCATGGTTCTCCTCCATTAAAGCAGGGTCTTTGGTGATGCCATGTGTACGCAGTTTTAAAAGCTTCTTATAAAGCTTTTCATCGTTGGTCGTTATCATACCGCCTTCGCCGCAGGCAATGTGTTTTACGGGATGAAAAGAAAAAATGGCAAGGTCGGCGAAAGCGCCATTGCCGCAATTTTGCTGTTTATTTTTGCTATCAGTAAAATAACCGCCGGGTGCGTGACAGGCGTCCTCAATTATCCATAGACCATGTTCATCAGCCAGTTGCTTAAATGTTTCCAGGTTAACTGCATTACCGGCAAAGTCAACAGGAATGATGCCCTTAAAAAAATCTTTGGGTTTGCTTGCGATCAGCTCCTTTACTTTATCAATGTCCAATAAAAATGTAGCGGGGTCAATATCCGCAAAGAATACATTACCGCCGCAATACCTTACACAATTTGCCGAAGCCGCGAATGTGATGGGCGTGGTAATTACATTTGTATGCTCATCCACTTCCAGTGCCAGTGCACATAAATGCAATGCAGCAGTACCATTGGCAACAGCTACAGCATATTTGCACCCGATATATTCAGCGAATGCTTTTTCAAATTTTTCGATCATTGGACCCTGGGTCCAGTAATCACTTTTTAATACGGAAACCACCGCATCTATATCACCCTGTGATAAATGTTGCTTGCCGTATGGTATTGCGTTATTCATTTGGTGAAATGATTATGCTGTAAAATCCTTATCAATATGCTTAACGATTAATTCACGCAACTCTTCTGCGCTCACCCATTGACTATTTTCGCCTGAACTGTAATTAAAACCGGTAGACACTTTCTCTGCTTTGAATTTTTTTATGAAATCCTTTAATTCCCAAACGGGTACCTGTGGCAGGATGACGTAAGTATCTCCAAGGTCATAGGTAGTGAATGAATCTGAACTGGTGATCATTTCCTCATGTACTTTTTCGCCCGGGCGAATACCAACGATCTCCTGTTTGCATTCGGGACCGATGGCTTTTGCAACTTCCGTGATCCTGTAGGAAGGGATCTTTGGAACGTATAACTCTCCACCCCATGAATGCTCCAATGCATTCATCACCATTTGTACTCCTTCTTCCAAAGAAATATTGAAACGTGTCATATTAGGATCAGTGATCGGAATGACGCCGTCCTTTTTCTTTTTCATGAAAAAAGGAATGACAGAACCATTAGAACCCATAACATTACCATAGCGAACAACAGAGAAACTAAGGTCGCGTACCCCTTTTATATTATTGGCGGCAATGAATAATTTATCTGAAGCCAGCTTGGTGGCACCGTACAGGTTGATAGGCGCACAGGCTTTATCTGTAGAAAGGGCAACCACTTTTTTCACATTTGTTTCCATAGCAGCCCTTATCACATTTTCTGCACCGCCGATATTGGTCTTTACACATTCATCGGGATTATATTCGGCAATGTGCACGTGTTTCATGGCAGCAGCGTGTATCACGTAATCTACCCCTTCAAAAGCTCTTTTCAAACGCACATAGTCACGTACATCACCGATGAAATAACGCATGGCGGGATAGGTTGATTCCGGGAAATCCTGTGCCATCTGGTAATGCTTCTGTTCATCCCTTGAAAAAATGACCAGTCTTTTTACATCAGGCCAGTTTTTTAATATCGTTTTGGTGAACTCTTTTCCGAAAGAACCCGTACCGCCGGTGATCAAAATACTTTTTCCATTTAGATCCAACATGCTATTGAAATTTTTATTTTTAAATGTAACTGTAGTTTATCGTTTTGTCAATTATCATCCTTTTAATTTTTTAATCCGCAAATTTACACTGCCGGAATTAAACTCTTAACGACATATTTTTTTACCGGCGCACAGCTTCGCACTCTCAGTTACATGAGATCTTAAAGAAATAATGTCGCACACTACCCGTTTACCTGCTCCAGATCAGCAATTTCTCGTAACCCGTATCTGCATCTTTGATAGCCGCATATTCTGCGGGTGAGTACACAACGTATCTTATTTTTCTTTTAACCAGCACTTCAGCCTTTTGTATAAGTTCCGTCAGGTAATTTACGTTTACGATCCCTACAAATTCAAGATCGATGATATGGTTATTAAGCCCACGTGCAAATTCTCCTGTGAGATAAACTTTTTCCACCTGGCCCAGCTGCGAGATCACATTCTCAATGATCGTGTCGATCCCTACATATTTTCTGATGATACTATGCAGGTCGAAAAATAAAGGGTGCTTAACATTGGCCTTGAAATATTTTTTGTTGCCCTGCACATCACTGGTGATCATCCCTACCTGTTCCAGCTTATTCAATTCCAACCGGATGGCATTGGTACTTTCGCCAAATTCTTCCTCCAGGCCACGCAAATAAGCCTTGTTACTGCTGTTTAAGAAGAACTTAAGCAGCAGTTTAATGCGTGTTTTAGAAGAAATCAATGCCTCGATCATATAGAATGAGTAGAAAAATTACTCAAATATAAATAAATTTTTGAAAATACAAGCAGTTTTCCGGGTGTCAAAATAGTTTATCCATGACGCAGGATCAAGGTAATTAGTTGCAGGCAGGAAAGTTATTTTGCAGTTCGTATCTGGTGT
This sequence comes from Ferruginibacter sp., assembly GCA_035318685.1. Lineage (GTDB taxonomy): Bacteria > Bacteroidota > Bacteroidia > Chitinophagales > Chitinophagaceae > Ferruginibacter. Next base: position 3,033 of record DATHEH010000323.1, on the reverse strand, counting down.
ACCAGCTCAATTGCCTTGCGGGTCTCGGATAACAGAAACCCTTTGCCGGCTATTATCTCAGCGTATGATTGGGTGTGTAATTCTGCAAAACCCTGGCTGAATTCAAAGGTTTCACCATCAATAATTAAAGAGCGAAAGGTTTGTTTGCCGGCAGCTTTCGCTTCTTCGGGTAACATGCCTGAATCAATACTCAATTTCCAGCTAACCGTTGCGTTCTCCAGTTCCAGCTGGCCGGCTGCAGTAGTGTTATTATGCTCGGTTACCCTGTTCTCTTTTACATCTCCAAAGATCCACAGAAGCATGTCAAAAAAATGTATTCCTATATTGGTAGCTATACCCCCGCTTTTTTGAATATCACCCTTCCAGCTGGTATGATACCAGTTACCACGGGATGTTATGTATTGAAGATCGACCTTGTGTTTTTTAGTTTCGGGCATTGCTGCGATCCTGTGTTTTAATGCTATTATAGCGGGATGGTGCCTCAACTGCAGCAGCGCAAACACTTTTCTACCCGTTTCCTTTTCAATTTCGGCAAGCGCATCAATATTCCAGGGATTGAGGACAATGGGTTTTTCGCAGATAACATCGGCCCCAATGCGTAATCCAAACCTTACGTGTGCGTCGTGTAAATAATTCGGACTGCACACGCTGACAAAATCTGTTTTGTTCCCCAGTCGCTTTTGTTTTTCGAGATGCCGGTCAAAGCGTTCAAATTCGGTAAAGAAATCAGCATTGGGAAAATAGCTGTCTAAAACACCAACAGAATCGTGTTTATCCAGGGCTGCTATTAAATTATTACCGGTGTCTTTTATAGCCTTCATATGTCTTGGGGCTACATAACCTCCTGCACCTATCAAAGCAAAATTTTTCATCAGTAATTATTTGGTTCTTTTGACGCTGTTATTCTCCAATACATATTCCTGGTGACTCACAGAGCAAACAGCTTTACCGTCTGCATCAAATTTCAACTTATAACCCATTTCACTCATCCATCCTGTTTGTACACCAGGATTCCCTGTTATTAATGCATATGCTGGTACGTCCCTGGTAACCACAGCGCCTGCACCAATAAAAGCATATTCACCAATCGTGTTGCCGCAAATGATCGTGGCATTAGCACCAATGCTTGCTCCTTTTTTTATCAGCGTTTGTTTAAATTCATTTTTACGGTTAACTGCGCTGCGTGGGTTTATCACATTGGTAAGCACTACGCTCGGGCCGATGAAAACATCATCCTCGCAAATAACACCTTCATAAATGCTTACATTATTCTGCACCTTCACATTATTGCCAAGTACTACTTTAGAAGACAGCATTACATTCTGGCCAAGGATACAATCCTTTCCAATTACAGCACCGGGCATGATATGGCTGAAGTGCCAGACCTTGCTGCCATCACCAATGCTGCATCCTTCATCAACAACAGAAGTTGGGTGAACGTAATAATTCATGTATTTGATTTATTCTGCGATCTTTTTCAAATATTCTCCATACCCGCTCTTCTCCAGTTTTTTTGCCATGTCGAGCAATTGCTGTTTACTGATGAACCCCATGCGGTAAGCGATCTCCTCGGGACAACCGATCTTTAAGCCCTGCCTTTTTTCTATCACACGTATATATTCCCCCGCATCATTTAATGATTCGAACGTACCGGTATCGAGCCAGGCGAACCCACGGTTGAGCACAGCTACTTTTAATTTTTTTTGTTGCAGGTAATGACCATTCACTGTTGTTATCTCGTATTCGCCTCTTCCGCTTGGCTTTATATTCTTTGCGATCCCGACAACTGCATTATTATAAAAATACAAACCCGGCACCGCATAATTGCTCTTAGGCTTTGCAGGCTTTTCTTCGATACTTACCGCATTATTATTTGCATCAAACGCTACAACGCCATATCGCTCCGGGTCACTTACCGGGTAAGCAAAGATCACTGCGCCTTCGGGGTCAGTACTCTCCTGTAATAATTTGCTGAAGCCGCTTCCATAAAAGATATTATCGCCAAGTATCAACGCCACGCTGTCATTTCCAATGAATTCCTGGCCGATCACAAATGCCTGTGCAAGACCATTAGGAACTTCCTGTTTTGCATAAGCTATTGTACAACCCCATTGGCTGCCATCTCCCAATAACCTTTTGAACTGTTGCTGGTCTTCCGGGGTTGTGATAACCAGTATCTCCTTTATACCTGCCAGCATTAAAGTACTGAGCGGGTAATAGATCATCGGTTTATCATAAACAGGCATCAGTTGTTTACTTATACCCATGGTGATAGGATATAACCGGGTTCCGCTGCCGCCTGCAAGAATTATTCCTTTCATCGAAATTAGTTTAGGGGTTTAGAAGTTTAGGGGTGAACTAAGCTTATCCTTTGCTGCGACTTTCGCAACCTTGCGATCAAAAGAGTTTGCTTTTCTATCATCTCTCTTCCGAGTTCATAATGTTCAGCTGACAAAAATTTAAGATCATTTGCTATTATTAAATCGTTCAGTAATTCAATGGTGCTGCTATAAGACATGGTACTAAAATGAGATTGGTCTTTTGCAGTTTTACGGGAAGTTCCTTCGGCAATATTCGAAGCAATGGATATGGCCGATCTTCGCATTTGGGAGATTATTCCGAATTTTTCCTCTGCCGGAAATTCTTTTGTTGCATTATACACCCACGCAGCCAATTGCCTTGCTTGCTGCCAGCATTCTAATTTTTCAAAAGAATAAATTTTCATAGTTTTTATTTTTTAGGTTAATAAAAATACTTGAATCTAAACCCCTAAACTTCTTAACCCTAACCCTCTAAACCCTAAACCTCTAAACCTCTAAACCTTCTAAACTTCCCTAACCCCCCCATACTGCTTCTCATAATAATCTTTATACCCCCCACTCGTTATATGCTTCAGCCATTCTTCATTTGCAAGATACCAATCTATTGTTTTGCTTAAGCCTTCTTCAAATTGTAATGAAGGGGACCAGCCCAATTCATTCTTCAGCTTCGTGGCATTGATAGCATACCGCAGGTCATGCCCTGCCCGGTCTT
>DATHEH010000322.1:0-7785 GCA_035318685.1 Ferruginibacter sp. | reverse complement strand
CAAGGTCTAACTGTTCTGTTACAGGGTTGACCTGGTTTGCCGCATAATCTACATAACTTAATCCGCGGCCGATAATGAACACATATTTAGGTGCGGGACTAAACTGCTGGCTTGCATATCTAATGAAGTCACGTATTGCCGAAGGATGCCTTTTGATACCGAAACCAAACTGGTCATTCAATTCATCAATGTTATAGATCTTGCTGTTGAAACTGCCACCAGCGATGGAACTCCTGTACTGCCGGTATAATTCCACATTATTAACACCGCTCCCATTATTATACAAGACAGGGTTACTGATGATCAGGTAATCTCCCTGGTTGGCAGTATTGGCAAAATTTATAAATGTTTTGCTGGGTATACTTTCAATATTATTGATATTGGATATGTCCTGGCTGACGAGATTGAATTTGCGAACATCAGTGGAAGGAGGTAAAGCAAACCTTACCTGCCCCGGCACTCCAATATCACCAATGTATCTTCTTCCGTTATTGATATCATATAGTATCGACGCAATACCATTGTTGTTGAAATTATTAATGACGATAAAGTTACCGGCGGGATTAGCCGCCAGTTCAAAATAAAAATTCTTTTCATTATTGAAATTAAAAGTTGCCGGGTAGGTCACCGAAAAGGAACTTACAACAATACGGTCATTGGCATTGCTGGAATTACCATTGATGCTTACCGGCAAATTTGTTGGGCTTGCCAAAAGTGACAAAGGCAGGTTCCTTACGGTATCTTTATGGTAGTCGAAGAACGGCATAGGGTTAGGAGGATTCGGAGGTGAAACCGAAGATCCTAAAATAGTAGTATTGTAAAACCTGGCCACAAGTTCCCTTGTATATAAAGCATTACCGGCGGCAGAAACGGTGAACATCACGCTGTTTGGCGGCCCGGCCGCATACCTGTTCATATTCGTCAGGTCTTTAGAGAGCGAAGCCACCGGGAATATATCACCGCTGGTCCAGCCTTCACCGATATCATAAGCTGAAGAATAAACATATTCGCCAATGACCGCGGCATATCCTTTATTTACCTGTCCCTTGTAGTGCGTTTCGATCCTGCGCATAAAATATGCGTCTGCAGGCAAAACATTTGTAGCAACAGGATTAGCACTTGCTGTATACCTGAGGTTATTTCCTGCAGGATTTACGGTTAAAAAGTAAGTGGCTGTATCTGTTGAGAGGCTGTATTTATCGTTGAGCTGGTAGTCGGGGTTGCGGTAAAGATCTTTATCGGGTTTACCGTCATTCATTTCGCCCCAGAATTCAATATAATCGCCGGCGCCAAAAACACCGGTTGGGATAGAAGTGTATAATCTTACTTCCTTGCCGTTGCGCCACAACTGGAAGTTTTGAGCAGGCACAGTTCCTAATCCGGCAGCAGCCAAAACGGGCTGGGAGATACGGCACATGCTGTCACGGGAGATCCTGAACTTATAATAGGTCTTGCTATAATCGATCCAGCTATTATTTAATTGCGAGTAACCTGTAAGTACAAGCAACACAATAACGGGCGTTAATAAAAATTTTTTCATACTGGTTGGTAATTATAATTTATTCAGTTTCTTTTTTTCCTGTGAGATTTAATCGTATAGAGAATATGTGGGTATACAAGGGGTTGGACTGGTTGGCAAGATTGGTGAACGCATAATCGATCATCACGCTCTTTATTTTAAATCCTGCTCCTGCACTGGGTTGATAGATCCATACTTTTTTAGTGTTGGTACTGTCGCCATCCTGGAAAGCTTTTTGAAAATTAGCGATACCTGCCCGCACAAAGAATACATCTTTAATGTTAGCTTCTAAACCAATACGCGGATCTACACTTACGGTATTCCCGCTAAGTACTGTATTTCTTTTACCGTCAAATGTTACATCAAGGTTGGCTTCTGCCATCAGGCTTACAGATTTGCCCAACCTGAAATCATATCCACCGCCGATTATAACACGGGGCGCTGTTAACTCGGTTGATTTTACCGGTATCTCATTTTTGGTCAGGTATAATACTTCTTTTTCACGGTCGCTAAATTTAAACGACCAGGCATTGAAAGTAGTGGTAATGTCTCTTGCAACCACACCAAAGTGGCTACGTTTTCCATGTAACTGCACACCGGCATCTAACCCAAAGCCCCAGGCTGTTGCAAAACTTCCTACTTTACGATAAATGACTTTGGCGTTAACCCCAAAGCTTATATTCCTGGTTTCGGTTGTTTTGATATTTTGCGCAAACGAAAGCAATACTGCCCAGTCAGCAACAGTGAATGTTTTAATATTATTGTAATTGATGCTACCATCAGGCTCTACCAGGTCCAAAGTATTTGGAATTTCATCTACTGCAAACCTGAGTATGGATATACCCAATGCCCTTTTGTTATCCTGGATCGGGATCCCGGCAGATATATAATCATATTTGGCGATGCCGCTAAAATATTCAGCGTGCATTAAACCCACCGACGGATGATCCTTTATACCAGTTAATCCTGCGGGGTTCCAGTACCCGGCAGTTTCATCTTTTGTAGAAGCAATTTGTGCCCCGCTCATTGCAAGGCCCCTTGCCCCGGCACCGATGTTCAGGAATTCATTTGAATATTTTCGGAATTGAGAAAGGCCGAATAGCGGCGTAAGTAACAGTACGCATAAGGCTATTGTAACGTAAATTCTCATAATATCATTTGGTTAGTAATTGAATTTAATGGGGGCAGACGGTATTAAACGTATTTATACTTGGTAAATTGTGTCTATAAATCAACATAAAATTAAGCTTATTGGCACAGATTTAATCCCGGACCTTTCAAAAAACAAAGCCTCCCTTGTAAAACATTATTTTTACATATAGTGGGAAGACGCTTTATCGGTTCAAAAAGATGCTTGATGAATAAGGTTAATCAGTGTTGCCCTTATCACCAACTTATGAGTAAAAGCCGTCCCGGTTGCCCTTTCCCATTTTTAAAAGGAGGAACTGGCATTTTATCAATTTTTATGAGCATTTTTGCCAAAATGCGCAGCAATACCCGGGCATTGACTATTTAATTTTTAGAAATTATGCAGCCTTTAATAGAAGAATTACAATGGAGGGGAATGATCCAGGACATCATGCCGGGAACAAAAGAGCAGTTGGAAAAGGAAATGACCACGGCTTATATCGGCTTTGACCCCACGGCCGACAGCCTGCATATCGGCAGCATGGTACAAATAATACTATTGTTGCATTTACAAAAAGCGGGGCATAAGCCCATCGCCCTTGTAGGCGGTGCAACGGGGATGGTGGGTGACCCAAGCGGCAAAAGCGAAGAAAGGAATTTATTAAGTGAAGATATTCTCGATAAAAACATGGCGGGGGTAAAAGCACAGTTAGAGAAGTACCTGGACTTTGACAATAAAAAACCCAATGCGGCAGAACTGGTCAATAACTACGATTGGTTCAAAGGGGTTTCATTTTTGGATTTTATAAGGGATACCGGTAAACACATCACCGTAAATTATATGATGGCGAAGGACAGCGTGAAGAAGAGGCTGGAAGGAGAAACGGGAATGAGCTTTACCGAGTTTAGCTACCAGCTTGTGCAGGGTTATGATTACTATTGGTTATACCAGCACATGAACTGCCGCCTGCAAATGGGAGGAAGTGACCAGTGGGGAAACATTGTTACCGGCACAGAACTGATAAGGAAAAAATGTGGCGGCGAAGCCTTTGCTTTTACCTGCCCGCTCATAAAAAAAGCCGACGGTGGCAAATTCGGTAAAACAGAAACCGGTAATATCTGGCTGGATCCCAACAGAACCACACCCTACCAATTCTACCAGTTTTGGCTAAATGCCAACGATACCGATGCAGAGAACTGGATAAAAATCTTTACTTTTTTAGACAAGTCATCCATTAATGAACTGATCAGTGAGCAAAAGGAAGATGCATCAAAAAGGATATTGCAAAAAGCTCTGGCAAAAGAAATAACCATTTTTGTACATGGCAATGATGAATACAATAAAGCTGTTGAGACCACGGAAAAGTTATTCAGCAATCAAAATGCACCTGCTGAAAGTTTAAGCGACGAAGACCTCAACAACATGGAAGGCATTGTTAAAATAAGTTTTCCTTCCGATAGGATATCAGCAGGTGTTGACGTGGTATCTTTTCTTGCGGAGACCAATATTTTTCCAAGTAAAGGAGAGGCGAGAAAAATGGTACAAGGCGGTGGCGTGAGTATAAACCGAAAAAAAATAGAAAGCATCGACCTGAAGATCGAAAATTCACTTTTACTGCATAATAAATATTTACTGGTTCAAAAGGGAAAGAAAAATTATTACCTCGTAAATATCTTATAAAATGATTTCATTCCGCCGTACAACAATGAATTTAAACTCTATGAAACAGGTACCCTTAAAGGGGCCGCAAATAAAGGTTGCCATAACCTTTTCTTTGTAAGAAAGGATTGCATGAATAATTTAAAAGAGTGTCAGTTGAAGATGCACTGAGAGAAAATGCTTAATACACATAATAAAACATCCCGTTAAAAGCGGGATGTTTTTATTGATCAGCATTATTGTTTTTTAGCTTCTATGGGTTTTCCTGAAAGATGCTTGTCAAAGAATTTATCCATTGCCTCATCAACAGGGGAATTAAAGCGCTGCTATAACCTTCCACATCTCATCAGCAACCAGCTGGCTTCCCCTCGCGTTGAGGTGTACACGGTCTGTGGTCAGGATACCCGATTCTTTATTTGCAGTATTATGCATCCCGTTATATTCCAGGAAGGCTTTACGCAGGTCAACAAGCGGGAGGTTATTTTTTGCCGCGATGCCGCGTATGATGTTGCAGTATTTATTGAGGTCGCCATCAAGTTCATTGGTAAAATCGTTTTTTTCTCCAATTACCGCAGGCGTACACAGGATGGCCTTAATATTTTTTTCGGCCAGTCTTTTAAGGATACTGCTGTAAAATTTTTCAAACTTATCCGCATCTGTGCCCGTGCCTAATAACCGTTTATGCCATACATCATTCACACCAATGAAGATGACCACGATGTCGGGTTCTTTTTTCAGTATGTCTTCTTCAAGGCGCAGGTAAAGGTCATATACTTTATTACTGCTGATACCTGCACCCACCAATTCATACTGGTCTTTCTTATCCAGCGCTGCGATAATGGAATCCATCTTTGCAATATAGCCTCCGGGTTTTACCGCGGTCTGGGTAATAGAGTCACCAAAAAAAATAATACGCTTCTTTTTATTAGCTGGCATAAAGGCAATGATCAGGCAAAAGAGTAAGACAAATATGGAACCTCTCATTCAAATATTTTTTAGGTAGTCCGGTCTCTTATAAACCGGTGCGCAACTTATGAATTTTCAGCGTTATTCCAAGTTTCTTATTTACCAAAGAATATAAACCCGGCGCTTTGCCTGTCAAATTGATGTGACCTGTTCTCCCGTTCATGATCATTCTGTCAACTAACTGCCCGTTGCTGCTGAATAATAAGAATTCTTCGTTCAGCAATGCTTCCCGGAAATAGACCTTAGCCATACCTTCAACAGGATTTGGAAAAACAAGTGCATGCTGTTTATTTTCCCTGGCTGCCAAAAGAATAATATTACTCCATAGATATTTCCCATCCTGCTGTACCTGTTTTAACCGGTAATAATATGACTGCTCAAATGATTTCGTGTCGGCAAATTCATATTCCCTGGCATTACCACTGTTCCCTGGGCCTGTTACATGGCCGATGGTCTCAAACTGAACAGCATCAATACTTCTTTGTAACTCAAATATATTATCCTTGCTTTCAGCAGCTACACTCCAATAAAGCATATTGATCTTTTTCCCGGCAATACCTGAAAAACTTTTTAGGTTTAGCGGTAACAATACTGAACTGAATTCATAAGCATTCATATCAACCACAGCATTGGTGATACGGTTAAAATTACGGATATCAAAAGCAGGCACTCCTGTATTATTACCAGCATCGATCCCGGCTGAACCCAGTTGTAATTGTAATCCGTCGTCGCTGGTAAGCCAGCAATTATCAGGACCGATGGCATTTGCAATATTTAAAAATGCTGGTGCTGTAACAATGTTCCCTGTGCCGGGCCCGGTGATACTGTGTACCCCGCTTTGGTTGGTCACATCAATGGCAGAATAGGTAGCAGCAAAACCGGCAGCACCAATAAGAAAGAATTGCGGGCCTGTTCCACCGGCTGTATTACCCCAAAATATGCTGTTGCGTATGCTGGGATTAGCTGTTCCCGAATTACCCGAAACAAAATTAGACCTGTCGGCAACAATACCCCCGCCATCGAAAGATGAATTATTAATGAACAGGCAATTCAGGATCGTGGGACTTGCGTTACCGTTACCCCCACCCCAGCAGTACATCGCCCCTGCCCTGTCGGTAGCCGTGTTCATATAAAAGATACTATTGGTGATTACGGGACTGGCATTACCATTATAACCAAAATTATCAATTGCGCCACCACCACCTGTAGCTGTATTTTGTATAAAAATACAATTAGTGATAACGGGGTTAGCATTACCGGCGTTTTGGCCGTGATCAAATATACCGCCACCAAATAACGCAGTGTTATTGGTGAACAGGCAGTTCCTTATGGTAGGACTGCATATGCCGGTATTAGCAGCATTGTTCAGCATACCAGCACCCAGGCTCCTGTTATCATTACCCACCAGGTCGAAATTAGCATGCCCACCCGTGATGGTAAAACCATCAAGTATAGCTGTATTGTTTAAGCTGCTGTTGTTTATTACATGATAACTGTTGTCTGCATTTCCTGCAACACCTATCTCACCGCTTAAGACAGAACTAAATCCGCAGGAGAATATCCTTTGCGATAAAGCTGTTTCTGTACCATTAAAGCTGCCATAAATGGCAACGCCGTTTTGCATGCTAAAATAAATATTGCGATCGGTGGTGATTGTAGTATAGTAGGTTCCGGTCATCACCCACACCTGGTCCCCTGCTATTGAAGAAGAAATGGCCAATTGCAATGAACCACCCGGAAAAGCATTGGCCCAGCTGGTACCATCTGCAATTACGGTGCCGCCCGAGGGTGTCACATATCTTATCGTGGCATTTGTGCCGTTAAAAAACAAAAAGCAGAGTAGAACTAAGAGGTTGAATTTTTTCATAGTTATTAATTGATACGGCCCGGTTACTATTGCAATAGATGCCTCCTTTCCTTATAAACCTTCCATACAAACTCGCCAAACAATGTATTTGCCCAGGCAAACCATTTACGGGTGAATTTTGCAGGATCGTCTTTATGGAATGACTCGTGCATGAATCCTGTACCGGCATGCGTACCCTGTAACGTATCAAGGCAGCTTTTTATTTCCTTATCATCTGTGCTTGTAAGGCCCCGCATGATGATACTCATGGGCCAGATATAATCCATGCCAACATGCGGACCACCAATGCCTTCGGCAGCTTTGCCTTTGAAAAAAAATGGGTTGTTTTCGGAGAGAACAAATTTTCTGGTGTTTTTATATTCAATAGTATGTAATTGATTACCCAGGTATCCTATTGAAAGCAACGAAGGAATATTGGCATCATCCATTAGATTATAACTTCCAAATCCATTAATCTCATAAGCAAATATCTTTCCTATGTCCTTCATTTCAGTAAAGCCATAATGACCGATTGCTTCTGAAAGTGGCTTTATAAGATCGGCACATTGATGAATTAGATCTTGATCTTTAAGCAATAGGCTTAAATCAATTAATGAACGCAGTGCAAATAAATTTCCGGGAACATTAAACGGATACACCGTTGCA
>DATHEH010000321.1:0-2890 GCA_035318685.1 Ferruginibacter sp. | reverse complement strand
CATACGCGGTCAAAATTCAAGCCTACCAGGTTACCATAAGCATCCAGTGCCGGGCTACCTGAGTTACCGCCGGTAGTATGATTGGCAGCAATAAAGCAAACGGGCTGCCGGCCATTAACGCCCCACCTTCCAAAATCTTTTTTCTTATAGAGGTCGATCATTTTCTGCGGAACGTCAAATTCATAATCTCCGGGCTTATATTTTTCCATTATACCATCCATGTAGGAATAGTAGTCGTACTTAACGCCATCCCGCGGCTGGTAAGGCTTTACATTACCGTAGGTAACACGCAGGGTGCTGTTGGCATCGGGGTAAAATTTCTTATCTGTGAACACATCCATCTGAGCCTGCATATACAGTCTTTGCAGTTGGTTTATCCTCGCCTGTACCTCGTTCAGTTTCCCCGTTACATTTTTACTGTATGTTCTTTGCAGGTCCATAGAAACCTGGAAGGCAGCATCATTCTTAATGGCTTCCGCAACATCTTTTGCATTGCCGGTTAACAAAGATTGTACGGAAGCAAATGAATTCAATTTGGTTTGTGAGAACAAGGACGCGGCGGTTTTGCTGTAGCTGTTATCATTTTTTCTCAGGAGGTCTTTGAAGTAAGGTGAAACATACATATCCTTCTGATCGGTCACATACATTTCCATCAACACTTCAAAAAGTTTCTGGTCAACCGTGGCATTATATTCACCATACAGGTCTTTTAATGATGTAAGGACCTTTTCTTTTGTTGTATTGTACCCGGTCTCGCCATTGTTCTCGTATGCGCTTGCAAGGCTGTACAACTGGTTAGCGAAGCCGAGTATCTCTATCTTTTGCGTTATCTCGTTATAATAATCCCGGGCATATCCATACGGCTCTATTTCTGTGTAAGCCTCTTTGAGATTTTTCAGGAGATCCATATAAGCCATGTTCAGCTCGGGTTTCGAGAGTACGATCTTCTCAAAGCTGGCTTCTCTTTCCCTTCTTTTTTCAACGGCATTGGTCTTGGTCAATCCCAAAACCTCACCCTGCCACTTTTTCCAGGCGTTGGAAATGTTTGCATATTTTGCCGCATACTGGATCTTTATTTCTTCATCCCTGCGCATAAAGCCGTCGATAACATTCAGGGCTTTTGTACGGATGGCGATCTTTGCAGGATCATTTACTTTCATGATCTGCTCTATTGCACTCGAGTGAAGATACTCTGTAGTGCGGCCGGGAAAACCAAAGACCATCGTGAAATCACCTTCCTTAACGCCATCCAGTGAAATACTCAAAGAACGCTTTGGCTTGTAGGGTACATTGTCCGGTGAATAAGCAGCAGGCTTGTTGTCCTTACCGGCATAGATCCTGAACATGGAGAAATCACCGGTATGCCTTGGCCACATCCAGTTGTCGGTGTCCTTTCCAAAATTTCCGATTGAAGAAGCTGGTGCGCCAACCAGGCGGATGTCCCTGTAAGTTTCTGTTACAAACAAATAATATTTATTGCTCTCAAAAAAAGCACGGATGAAAACATCCTGGTAAGTTTCTTTTTTTGCACTTGTGCGCAACGCGGCTATATTTTTGTCAATGGCGCTTTGTCTTTCTTTTTCTGTCATGCCTGAACCAACACCCTTTAATACGTCGGCAGTAACTTCATCAATACGGATGATGAAAGTGGCAAACAGGGCAGGGTTCTTCAACTCCTGGTCGTGGTTATAAGCCCAGAAGCCATCCCGTATATAATTGTTCTGGAGCGAAGAGTGATTTTGTATGGCGTCGAAGCCGCAATGGTGGTTGGTGAGTAAAAGACCTTTGTCGGAGATCAGCTCGGCTGTACAAAAACCGCCAAAGCTTACGATCGCATCTTTAAGGCTCCCCTTGCTGATATTATAAATGTCTGAGGCATTGATCTTCATGCCCAGTTTCTTCATTTCTTTTTCATTCATTGCCTGCAACAGTTGCGGCAGCCACATGCCTTCCTCGGCAAATGACTTTAAGAACAGGGAAAGGCAGGTAAACAGTACAAGGAGATATTTTTTCATATATGCAATTGAACAGCGAATTTAAGCAAATAATAACTGCCATAAAAATTGCCAGAGAATTATGCCTTTTGATTTGAACCACATAGGTCCGCCCGGCTGCGCCATTCGGACGGGCTGATAGAAAACATAAGGTCACATACAGATCTATGTGCATTTCTATTTTCCTTTTTATGTTCTTATGTGGTTCAAATTGATGAATTATTGAAGCAATGGGTAAAAATGCTATCATATTTAACCCTTTGTTAGCATCCCAGGCGTTATTTTTGCTAATACTCTGAAAATAAAAAAATGAAAAGGATATTTTTACTATTTGCCGTTGCAACACTTACCGTTAATACATTGTCTGCACAGAGCCTCAAAGGCCTGCTTGATAAAGTGACCAAGACCACCCAGTCTTCCGGCTCAAACCTCAGTAATGATGATATCATCAGCGGGCTTAAAGAAGCATTGAGGGTAGGTACCGACAGCAGTACCAAAAAACTAAGTAAGCTTGATGGGTTCTTTGGAGACGCGGCCATAAAAATACTCATGCCCGAAGAAGCAAAAAAAATGGAGAAGACGCTTCGTGGTTTTGGGATGGGCAGCCTTGTAGATAAAGCCATACTTTCCATGAACCGTGCGGCAGAGGACGCTGCAAATGGCGTAGGTAATATTTTCTGGGATGCAATAAAGCAAATGAGTATCAGGGATGGCTTACAGATCCTGCGTGGCGATGATTTTGCAGCAACGAATTATTTAAAATCAATGACCACGGCACAACTGACTGAAAAATTCAGGCCTGTTATTGAGAAGTCGTTACAAAAAGTAGATGCCACAAAATACTGGAAAGATGTTTTTACAGCTTATAACCGCTTTTCAGGTGCTCCCGTTAACAC
>DATHEH010000320.1:0-2516 GCA_035318685.1 Ferruginibacter sp. | reverse complement strand
CGCCCGAACCCGTAAAAGAAATATTGGCACCTGTAAGCATCGCCACGTTTGGCTTTTTTATATTACGGATCTTTCCCGAACCAAAATCAACACCTGTCTGCATCATCCCTGATTCAACAACATCAGCTTCGGCATGATGCTGCATCAACATCGCCGGAACTGAAGCAAAAACACTTTCATTGCCTGATCTTAAAATGATCAGCGAACCCCTTGCATAATTTTTATTACGGAAGGAGAACTGCTGCTCTGCATATCGTACCCGCACGCCCTGTTGCAGGAGTGAAGCCAGGAGTTTGGCATCATTGAAAGAATTATACTTTACCAGGTAACCGTAAGAAGAAGCAGGGATCGGAATGACAGGGTGTGCGGTGGTACTGGTTACTGCAATATTTTCTTTGACCGCGTATGACTTTAAACCGAATGCATAAGGAAGACTCCACGCAGTTATGTCGTAAGTCGCCGAATCTGTTAGTTTTGATGAAGGTTCAAATAAAGCCTGTATCAACGCAGATTTGGGCTGTACCACATTTATTGCAATAGAATATTTTTCCGTTATTACCGGCTCCTCTTTGCCCGAAAAATAATTATATCCCTTTATTCCTGCCCTGTTAAAATCACCAAACCCTATCTTATTATTTGTTAATAATGATTTCAGCTCATCGAGTTTATTGTGGTCGTTGGATGTTACTATATAGGTCTTGTATATGCCAATACCTTTCGATCCTGCTTCATCAAAATATCTTTTAAACTCGTTCATCATGCGAACTGCATTTTTGGAACTCATTTCTATGGTGCTCATGCCTGTAGTAAAATGATGCGCTATCCTGTCTTTTAAGGTAAGTGTATCGCCGTCTGATTTCAGGTAAGCCAACCCTCCCCTGCCGCCACCGGCCTGTTCATAGGTTATGCCAATGGCGCCATTGAATGTTGGATAGGTATCTCCATAAGAAGGATAAAAGAGATCATAGTATTCCCTGGTGAAATACAACCAGCCATTGGCGTCAAAATATTTTGCATGGTTTGTCCCAAGGGTATGTTGAAACTCGCGCTGCCACGGTGTTATCAGTTCATGGAGTGGTTCGGCTGCCGGCGCAAAAAAGTAATTATCCTCGGGTCCCATCTCGTGGTAATCGCAATGTACCTGTGGCATCCATTCGTTGTATTTTTTCATGCGCTGCTTTGTTTCCACCTGCGTTTGCCATGCCCAGTCACGGTTAAGATCGAAGTTATAATGATTCGAACGTCCATATGGCCAGGGTTCACTATGCTCTCTTGCGTTGGGATTAACATTGAGATTTTTACCAAGCACGCTGTTAAACCAGTTTACATAGCGGTCACGCCCGTCGGGGTTTATGCATGGGTCAATAATGACCACCGTGTTGTTTAACCATTCTTTTGTAGCCGCGTTGGCAGGATTGAGTAATTCAAATAATGTTTTCATAGCAGCCTCCGAGGAACTGGCCTCATCACCGTGAACATTATAACTCAGCCACACGATAACCGGAGCATTTACATCACCCGCCTTATCCTTTAGTAAACCGGTCAGCCTTAAATTATTTTTCCTGATCTCTTCAAGCCTTGAAATATTTTCAGGAGAAGAAACAAAAGCCAGCAACAGTTCTCTTCCTTCATTGGTCTCGCCGTATTTTTCCAGCTTCATCACGCCGGCCATTGATGCTGCCGCCTGGTTAAAGTAATTTACTATTTTGTAATTTGGTGTAAAACGGCTGCCAAGCTGGTATCCCAAAAATTCATTTGGTGATTTTATTTGTGCAAATGATCCACTGCCTAAAAAAAGCAGGCTGTACAGAACGAGTTTGATTCTCATCTTAGTTTATTAAAATTGTTTAGGTAGATCGCCTGTCTAAAGGAAGTACAGGCATCCCTAAAACAATATTACGTGAAAATAAAGAAAGCGGGTGATTTGCATCAGCCACTTATCCAAATATTTACAGCGGCACCATTAAAGCAATCAAACAGGAATTTAGTTTTAAAAAATATCCGCACAAATCCAGTAAATTCGGTAAAAAGATAAAAGAATGTTATTTCAAAAGCTACTCTGCACATGCACACTTACAATAACTTTAACTTTTACGATATGCGCACAGGTTAAAAGAGCAAACGCCTTTGACTATTCCATTCAAAAGAACATCAACTGCAATAAAGGGGCTGTTGTATCCGCCCATCCACTGGCGAGTATGGCAGGGCTGAATATTTTAAAACAGGGAGGTAATGCTGTAGATGCAGCCATTGCCACGCAACTCGCCCTTGCGGTTGTTTACCCGGGTGCGGGCAATATTGGCGGTGGCGGTTTTATGGTGGCGCATTTAAAGAACGGGAAAAATATCACTATTGACTACCGGGAAAAAGCACCTGCAAATGCAAGCAGGGATATGTACCTGGATAAGGACGGCAATGCACAATTGAATTTATCGCAGGATGGTCACCTCGCTGCCGGGGTGCCCGGTACGGTCGCGGGCATATTTGCCTGCATGAAATATGCCAGTCTCCCCTTT
>DATHEH010000319.1:0-18663 GCA_035318685.1 Ferruginibacter sp. | reverse complement strand
ATATAGGCAGGTACAAATCCTGGAAAAGCAAAGCAACCATTTGGGGTAAGACGTGTAAGATGAACCCCTCCCTCATTTACCCCTGATGCCTGCCGGTCCTCGTACTCCTGTGCCCTTGCACGAATGTTGTTGCCGTAATCAAAAGTGATGGCTCCTTTGTCCATCAACTGCAGCATTAATTGTACATGCAGATACATGCTTTCATAACTGAGTCTGGTATATTCAACGGGATCTTTTTCCCTCATTACATTGGCTTGTTCATTTGATAAACTATGTGGTATATAACCGATAAGCGGATCGTGTGCGCTGGTCTGGTCGGTGAGGGTATCGGGAATGACATCTCTTTCTTTCAACCTTTGAAGAAGCGTTACAGCATTGCAAAGAACTCCTATACTTTTTGGTATTCCCTGCTGCTTGTAGCTAACGGCAGCGTCTATCGCCGCATCAAGATCAGTAAACTTTTCATCGAGGTACCTTGTTTCAATTCTTTTGTCAATGCGCCACTCTTCCACTTCGGCGATCAATGCAACGCCTTCATTCATGGTGATGGCAAGCGGTTGTGCTCCTCCCATGCCGCCTAAACCAGCTGTTACATTCAATGTTCCACGCAAAGAACCACCTACCCCCTTGCCCCCTGAAGGGGGAGTTGATCGAAGCGAGTCCTTGCTTCCTTTAGAGGGTTCAGTTCCCCCTTCAGGGGGCGGAGGGGGTGGGAAATGCGTGTTGGCTAATGCGGCGTAAGTCTCATAAGTGCCTTGTACTATTCCCTGCGATCCGATATATATCCATGAGCCGGCGGTCATCTGCCCGTACATCATCAGCCCTTTTTTTTCCAGTTCGTCGAAGTGTTCCCAGGTAGCCCATTTTGGAACGAGTTGTGAGTTACTTATTAATATCCTTGGTGAATCCTTATGGGTTTTAAGCATGGCAACGGGCTTGCCGCTTTGTATCAATAAGGTCTCATCATCATTAAGGTCTTTAAGCGCTTTGATGATGAGGTCGAGGCTTTCAAAATTCCTTGCAGCCTTACCACGTCCGCCATATACGATCAGGTCATCGGGCCGCTCTGCAACTTCGGGATCGAGGTTGTTTAAAAGCATCCTTAATGCTGCTTCCTGTATCCAGCCTTTGCAGGAAATGACGTTTCCTACAGGGGTTTTATATTTGACCGGGTCGTATGTCTTTGTTGTCTGAATCATATATTAATTTGATGATTTGATAATTTGGTGATTTGATGATTGAGAACCCAATAATTCAAAGAGTAAAATTAGTTAAAATGAGCTAAAGTTATTTTACCACAGATAACCACGGATTATGGCACAGAAAAACACATATCTGTGTAATCTGTGCATCGATCTGTGTAAATCTGTGGTTTAAAAAATCATCAAATCTTCAAATCACCAAATCATCAAATCTATTTTACTACCTTCATCCTAATAAACTTTTAATTTATTATGAGTATTCACATCAGCGCCAAAAATGGCGAAATTGCAAAGATCGTTCTACTGGCAGGTGATCCTTTAAGGGCAAAACATATTGCAGACAATATGCTGGAAGATTTTAAACTTGTAAATACCACCCGCAATGCTTTTTATTATACCGGCACTTATAAAGGCGTACCTGTTACGGTTGGGGCAAGTGGTATGGGCTGCCCTTCCATCGGTATCTATTCTTATGAACTGTACAATGAGTACGGTGTGGAATGCATCATCCGCATCGGTACGGCTGGCGCTTATGAAACAACCACAAAGGTCTATGATGTAATAAATGCAGATAAGGCATTCAGCGAATCGACCTATGCCAGCGAAGCATTTGGTATGGCCGGCAGCGAATTCTCACACCAGGGCAAGGCATATGAGATCATAAATGAAACAGCAGCAAAATTGAACATGACCATTAAAGCATCCAATATTCATTCAAGCGATGTTTTTTACCGGAGCAAAAAAGGAACACCAGCACTTGCGGCAGCAAATAATTGTGTTTGCGTGGAAATGGAAGCCTTTGCATTATTTTCCAATGCACAATACCTCGGTAAGATGGCGGCAACCATACTTACCATATCTGATGTTATTCCCACGCATGAGAGTATGTCGGCGGACCAACGGCAAAGTTCTTTGGATAATATGACGAAACTTGCGTTGGAATCAGTGATTGCAATAATTGCAACTATCTAAGCGGATTTTTTTACCACAGCGACACAGAGATTTTTTCACGGAGAACACAGAGAGAGATTTTTTTCAAAGACATTAAATTTTTCATAAAGAACACGAAGGAATTCTCTGTGTGCTCTGTGCCCATCTTTGTGTCTCGGTGGTAAAATTTCTTTCTCTTTAGTCATTTAAACTATGACTACGGATGAAATTCACTGCTTTCATCATATCATCATGTAGAATCCTGTCCGCATCATTAAAACTTACCTCCTTACGAAATGCTGATACAATTTTTTCCAGCGCCACAGAAGTCTTTAATGGCCTGCGGAATTCGAGCGCCTGCATGGCGGTGAGTAACTCGATGGCCAATACTTTTTCTACATTATCCACCACCCGCTTACATTTTGTAGCAGCATTGGCGCCCATACTCACATGGTCTTCCTGGTTATTACTCGATGAAATGGTATCCACGCTGGAAGGTGTGCAGAGCTGTTTGTTCTCACTCACAATGCCGGCAGCTGTATATTGTGGTATCATCAATCCCGAATGAAGACCGGGATCCTTTACTAGGAATAACGGAAGCCCTCTTTGCCCGCTGATGAGCTGGTAGGTCCTCCTTTCTGAAATGCTGGCGAGTTCGCTCATGGCAATGGCTAAAAAATCCAGTGTCAGCGCCAATGGCTGGCCATGAAAGTTTCCACCACTTACGATGAGGTCTTCATCAGGAAAAATATTTGGGTTATCAGTAACCGAATTGATCTCTTTTATAAAAACGCTGAGCACATAGTCAAATGTATCTTTCGTTGCACCATGCACCTGGGGTACACAGCGGAAGGAATAAGGATCCTGCACCTGGGATTTTTTCTTTTCTGCAATTGCGCTGCCGTTCAATAGACCACGTATCGCTGCTGCGGTATCTACCTGGCCGTTATGCGCACGGATGGAATGTATCTTTTCATTCAATGGTTCTGTTGTACAATCAAACGCATCAAAGCTCAATGCGGCAATGGTATCCGCCCATTTAATGAGCCTGTCGCATTGAATAAGGTTATACAAGCCGTAAGCGCTCATGAACTGCGTGCCATTGATCAGGGCCAGTCCTTCTTTGCTTTTTAATTCGATGGGTTGCCAGTTGAGTATTTTGAGCGCTTCATCAGCAGGCATTCTTTTTCCGCCGAAGTGAACTTCACCCAAACCAAGCAGGGGTAAACTCAAATGACTGAGTGGTGCAAGGTCGCCCGAAGCGCCAAGAGATCCCTGGGTATAAATAACAGGCAACATATCATTATTGTACATGTCCATCAGCCTTTCCACCGTAATGGTCTGCACACCGGAATGCCCATAGCTCAACGATTTTATCTTCATCGCGATCATCAGCTTAACGATGGCAGCGGGCACTTCCTCTCCCATTCCGCAGGCATGCGATTTTATTAAATTGTTTTGCAGTTGTTGTAACTGGTTTTTATCGATCCGGACATTCTGTAAAAAGCCAAAGCCGGTATTGATGCCATAATAAAGTGCATCAGAACCGTCGAGTTTATTATCCAGGTAATCCCTGCATTTGCTAATGCGGTGATGGGCGTCGAAAGTGATGGAGACCAGTTGGTCAAACTCCAGTAAATTCTTTATTTGCTGAAAATCAGTGTGGTTCTTATCAAGTGGTAAATAGTTATAGCTCATGTATGCAGGCAATTAGTTGGGCTGGTCATTGAAATAATTTAACTTTCGCAAAACTAAGACAATCTGGTTAATCCGTTAATTAGTTAACTGGTTAATCCGTAAAGCAGTAAGCTATTTTCAAAGGGTTTAAAAAATTGAATGAACCCTACGGATTAACGAATTAACGGATTAACGTTTAAAAATCTATTTATGAAACACATACTCCCTGCCATACTACTCCTCATTTCAACATCAGTATACGCTCAAACAGTCAAGCTACTGAATTCCGGCAGCAAAGCGTCTCTGCGTGGCCTGAGCGTGGTTGACGATAAAATAGTTTGGGTAAGCGGAAGTGCCGGTTCGGTGGGCAGGTCGGTGGATGGCGGAGATACCTGGAAATGGATGACCCTAAAAGGATATGAAAAGACTGATTTCCGCGACATCGAGGCTTTTGACAAGAACACGGCTGTAATAATGGGTATTGCCGCACCTGCCTATATTTTAAGAACAACAGATGGCGGCGAGAACTGGAAACTGGTTTACGAGAATAGAGATACCAGTATGTTCCTTGATGCTATGGAATTCTGGAATGAGCAGTCGGGCATCGTGATCGGCGATCCGCTCAATAACAAGGTTTTTATAGCGAGAACTTTTGACGGAGGCAATAGCTGGCAGGGCCTGCCGGAAGCTAATTACCCTGAAGTAGATAAGGGCGAGGCTTTTTTTGCCTCGAGTGGAACAAATGTTCGCAAGCTTAATAAAAGTGAGGCCGTATTTGTAAGTGGCGGAACAAGGTCAAGGCTTTTCATCCGCGAGACAAAAATAGATCTGCCCCTTCTGCAGGGAAAAGAAAGCACGGGTGCTAATTCTGTAGCAGTAAAAAATAAAAATACACTCATCGTTGTTGGCGGCGATTTTACCACGCGTGATTCTGCAGTGAAAAATTGCATCATAACCACAGACGGCGGCAAAACCTTTACTGAGCCTGTTGTGGGCCCGCATGGCTACCGCAGTTGTGTTGAATATCTTGGTAAAAAAAACTGGATCAGTTGCGGGCTGAATGGTATTGATTATTCAACCGACGAAGGAAGGAACTGGGCGTGGATCAGCAAAGAAAGTTTTCATGCCTGCCGCAAAGCAAAGAAGGGAAAGGCGGTTTATTTTTCAGGTGGTGGCGGAAAGATCGGAAAGCTGGTGCTATAACACGAATTGAAACGAATTACACGAATTCTTTTAGGCGTTAAGACTCAGCCGAAAACAGATCAATCTAACAGTGGGAGGGGAAATTAATTCAATAATACGAATTACACTTTTGTCCGAATTCCTTATTCCAAAAGAAAACAAATTCGTGTAATTAGTTATAATTCGTGTAATACCTATTCAATACTTGTAATAACTTTTATCTTCACATAATCCTTCAAAGCAGCATTGTATATTTCCTTTTCAACATAACTTACTTTCACGGGCTTATTCAGTCTTTTTTGAGGATCCGTCGTGAGTGAATTGGAGCCGTCAAAATATTCCATCCACCAAAGCTTTTCTACTTTTCCACTGGCATCTCTCACCTGCAGGTAAGAAAAATCACCCGGGACTATTTTGATCAGTGTGCCTGAAATATGCCTGTATTCGACTATTTTTTCGTTGTTACCGGCTTTCATCTCCTTTAATACCGAAGGGTTATTTATGATCAGCTTTAAAAATGCCGGGCAATCCCTCGCCAGTTGCATGCCTATTTCCTTACCTACACTTTCAAGACCCTGCTGGTCTTCGAGGCTGAAGCCAAAAGTCGCCTGTAATTCGTCTGCATATTTTGTTACGATCGGTATCATCGCCATGCCCATCTCCATCTGGATCTCATCCATGGTTTTGTTAGCAAGGTTTTTCTTTGTGATCTCGTCGCAGGTTTCTCTCGCCATCCGTTTCAATAAACTGTCTTTACCCACCTGGGAGAATAAGGAAGAAGAAATTAACAACGCACAAATACCTGGAAGAATGATCTTTTTCATAATGAAGATTAAGGCTTAAAAATAATTTAAAAAGGAGTATGACAGGGTATTATTTTTTGAAAGCAAAATAAACAGCGCCCAGTATCAGTATAAAACTTACCAGGTATTTCCAGTGAAAAGGTTCTTTTAAATACCACACAGCAAATGCAGAGAACACCACGAGTGTGATAACTTCCTGGGTAATTTTGAGCTGGAAGCCGGTGAACCCGTTGATAAAGCCTAAACGGTTGGCGGGTACCATCAGGCAATATTCAAATAAAGCGATACCCCATGCAATGAGTATCGCTTTCCAGATCGGTATAGAAACATTTTTAAGATTCCCATACCACGCTATGGTCATAAAAATATTCGAAGCGGTGAGTAAGAGGATAGTTCGTAGCATTAGGGCAAATTAAAAATTAATAATTAAGAATTAAAAATTCCCCAGGATTCAACACTTAACCCTGTCAGTCGCAAGTACTAATTTAAAAAAGGAATGTCATACAATTCTTAATTATTAATTTTTAATTATTAATTGGCTGTATCACCGGTTTCGGCTTCCAAAAATAAGATTGATCAGCACCAGCAGAACCAGAGCGCCGATGGCTGCGGTTAAAACATAGTTGAGCCAGCTGGTACCGGTGTCTATCTTCACACCTATTTTTGGCATCAGCCAATAGCCGATAAAGCCGCCGATTATACCAACTATGATATTGCCGATCAGTCCAAGTCCGCCGCCCTGGAAAACCAAACCGGCGAGCCAGCCTGCAATAGCACCTAAAAGAAGAATGATGAGGATCGATTGAGTGTCTAGATTCATAAAATTAAAAATTAAGAATTAAAAAATTAAAAATTCCTTAGGTCAGAATATCTTTTTTTATAAAATCAGTAAGCAACCAATTATACTTTATAAGTTAAATGAATTCTTAATTCTTAATTAATTAAGACTCCTGAAATCCACCGGCACCAGCTTACTAACGCCGGGCTCCTGCATGGTCACGCCATAGATAACATCCACCGCACTCATCGTCATTTTGTTGTGTGTTACGATGATGAACTGGCTGTTCTCACTGAATTTTTTGATCATCTGTGTGAACTTGCCCACGTTCGCATCATCCAGCGGTGCATCAACCTCATCCAATATACAGAACGGGGCGGGTTTAATTAAGTAGATGGCAAATAATAAGGCTGTTGCCGTCAATGTTTTTTCTCCGCCACTTAATTGTCCTATTGATGAAGGGCGTTTACCCTTTGGCTTTGCAATGATGTCTATTCCTGTTTCGGCTAAATTCTCGGGGTCAACCATCACCATGTCTGCTGTATCATCTTCTGTGAACAACGCCTGGAACACTTTTTGGAAATTCTCCCTCACCTTGTTAAATGTGTCGAGGAACTGCTGGTTGGCCGTAGCTTCCACCTCCTGTATGGTCAGCATCAGGCTTTCCCTTGCCGTTACCAGGTCATTCTTTTGCTCGAGGATAAAGTCATAGCGTTTTTTCATTTCCGTATAGGCCTCTATCGCCGTAGGATTTATCTCGCCAATATTTTCCAAACGTTTGCGCTGGCGCTCATTTTTTTCTCTTAATTCTTCCAGCGGCGTGTCTGTTGTCCTTGGTTCATCAATGATCACATCGAGGTCAACTTTAAATTCCACGTTCAGCCTTTCCTTCATACCTGCCAGTTGCAGTTTAAGGTCGGTGAGTTTATCTTTTATTTCATTCAGTAATGTATCAATGCCTTCTTTTGACTTGTGCTTGTGGCGCAACCCGCTTTCTTTTTCGGCTAATTCATTCCGCAGGTTATAATAGGCCTGGTCGCTCTCGTTAAGTTTTCTTTCTTCCGCCTCTTTATTGTGCAGCATGGTGATGACCAGTGTTTCCAGTGCACTTAGTTCTTCTGCCGTTTCGGTGATGCTGGTAGCTGCTTCATTCAGTTGCGTATTGCTGTTGGCTATCTGTACCTTCAGGTCATTCAGCTGGTTGTTCTTAAATTCAAATTCCTGTTTTAAAGAAACGATCTTGCTTTGCTGCCTGGTGAGTTGTAAGTTACTGTCATTAAAAGTTGTGGTAGCAGCATTATACCCTTCTTCTGCAGATGCATAATCCTGTTCTACGCCCTGCATCTTCTCTGCCAGTTCTTTTAACTGCGCATTGAAATTTTCCAGGTCAGTTCTTGTGCTGGCTATTTCCCCATGATTGGATTCGAGCTGCTGTTGTAATTCTGTTATTCTTTCCGTGCTTGTCTCTTCCAGGTGGTAGAGGTTCTCTATTTTATTCTGTAATGAGAACACCTGGTTGGTGAGGCTGCTGATGTCTTCCTGTGTTTGCTTAATGGCATTCTCTTTCAGTTGCTCATTGAATGCGATCACTTCGTTATGGTGACTTTGAAGATTTGCTTTCAGGGTATTTACAATGGCTTCCTGCGCTACGATCTCTTCAATTAATTTTTCTAAATTCTTGGCCCTGCCTATCTTCTTTCCTTCAAATAAACCAACGCTTCCACCGGTAAGTGAATAATTGCCTTTTACATATTTTCCTGTTCTTTCCAGTAGTATGGCTCCATTGCTGTGGTGAGCGGAGTCGAATCCACGTATTGCTTCTTCATTCTCTGCAATAAAAACATTACCCAGCAGGTGTTTGGCAAGATTGGCATATTTGCTGTCGATCTCTACCACGCTTAATGCAGGAATGGTTCCTTCAGGCTGAGCGTGCGCTTCAAAGTCGCTAAACTTATCCTGCAAAAAGAAATTGGCCTTTCCTTTTTTGTTGTCATCCAGTAAATGAATGGCCTGTAAGCCTTCCTCCAGGTTATTTACCACATAATAGTTCAGGTATGGCTCCAATACATTTTCCACCGCGGCACGATACTCTTCCTGTACATAAATGATATCACTCAGCAATGGAGCAGCATAGTTCCAGCTTGGGTTATTGTGCAGGAATTTTACACTCTCCGGGTAGCCCTCCATCGAATCTATTAAACTTTTAAGCAGGTCGTGCTCATTTTTCTTGCTGTCTAATTTCCTGTTCTCGTTGGCAAGCTCATTGCGCAGACCTTCCATCCTGTTCTGTGTTTGCAGGATCTGCTCTTTGGTGAACTCGTGGTGTTGCTGTAACTGCTGCAGGTCAGTCCTTTTTTGTTCCAGTTCCCCGCCTTTATTTTTTCTTTCAGGTTCCAGTTGTTGCAACTGCGCCTGTCTTTGCGTTTTTTCCTCCTGTATCTGGGTAACCGTGCGTTGTAAATTCTGGATAGAAGTATCGGCTACCGCTACTTTCTTCTCCGCTTCAAACTGGTTGCGCTGGATGGCCTGGTTCTCTTTACGCAGTTCATCAATATGGCTGCGTTTGTCATCAAATATCTTACGCTTCTCTTCAACGGTATTTTTCAGTTCAGCAAAGCGGTTCTCAAATTCTGCCAGTTGTCTCTCATCATCGGTTATCTGCTTGCTGGTAAATTGTATGCTTTCATCAAGGCCGCTTAACTGCCCGCCTGCTTTTTGTAAGAATTCATTTAAACCGGATTCTCTTTCTTTTAAATACTGCAAACGCTGGCTGCTCAAACTTTTCTCACTCTCCTTGCTGCGAACCGCCTCCAGCATATCATTGAATGCGTGCTGCATTTGCTGCAATGCTTTTTCCTTTTCTATCAGCCCGAGTTTTTCCTGCTCCAGCAATGCTTCTTCTTTGGCAATGGCGGTTTCCAGTTCTATCCTTTTATCCACTTCGGCCTTTTGTTGCTCGTTGAGGTCGTGGTAGGTGATATTAAATCCTTCCAAAGCGGCTTTTGCCAGTTCGATACTTACTTCTTTATATTCTTTTTTTATCTCGAAATATTTTTCGGCTTTTTTTGCCTGGCTTTCGAGGCTCTTCAGCTGGTTATTTATTTCGAATAAGAGATCCTCGATGCGGGCAAGGTCCTGCTCGGCTGCATCCAGTTTCAGCTTGGCCTCTTTCTTACGCGTCTTGTAAATGGAGATACCTGCTGCCTGTTCCAGCATCTTGCGGCGGCTGAATTCTTTGTCTTTGATGATATCATCCACCATGCCCAGTTCTATGATGGCATAGCTGTCGTTGCTGATACCGGTATCCATAAAAAGATTGTGGATGTCCTTGAGGCGGCAGGCCACGTCATTGAGGCGGTATTCGCTCTCCCCGCTCTTATAATATTTACGGGTTACGGTAACGGTGCTGAATTCGGTGGGAAGCAGGTTCTTTGTATTCTCGAAAGTAAGGCTTACCTCGGCAAGGCCACTGGCACTACGGCTCTTGCTGCCATTGAATACCAGGCTCTCGAGGTTCTCACTGCGCAGGTTGCTTATTTTATGCTCACCTATCACCCAGCGGATACTGTCAACGATATTGCTTTTTCCACAGCCATTGGGGCCAATTACCCCGGTGATGCCTTCATCAAAATTGACCACAGTTTTATCGGCAAAACTCTTAAATCCTTTGATTTCTAAACTCTTTAAACGCACGGTTTTTCTTTGTTTTAAGTGTAGCGGCAAATATAAAGGAATGCAACAATAGAAATTTTTGATTTTTTACAGTAAATAAGGGGACTTATACACAGTTTAAAAGTTCTTTTTTTAGCTGAGCTCAAAGGATTTACAGGCTGCCGGCGGATACAAAAAACACGGCCTTCCTTCCGGGGTAAAAGGAAGAAAGGCCGTTGAGAATAAAATATGCGTTTATTGTTTAATAAGCTGGCCTCTTATTTCTCCGCTTGGGAATGCAGCCGTGTGAATATTTACATAATCCAGGTTGGCCATCAGGTCAGCCTCCTGTTGTGCCGTCAGCGCTACGCTGGTGCTGTACACAATAGGTGATGTGAAGGTGCTAAAGCCAAAAGTAACGGGTCCGATCACGCCAACAGCACCGGTATGAACATGACCGTTGGTAGGTGCTGCGATAGTGTGGTTAACAGTAACCGTAAACATTTTTGTATTCGTATTGAATACAAGTGTTGCGTTCCCGGTTGCGGTTGAAGCATTGGCGGGTACCTCACTCGCCCCGCTTAAGGTTGCTTTAAAAGTGACGTCATAGTTCGGAGGTGCAGGATCATCATCCTTATCGCAGGAGACTGCTCCCAATGCTATTGCAATCGCTAAGAATCCTTTTAATAGTTTCATAATATATTTTTTAAAGTTTTAAATAGTACCCGCAACCATTTCTTTAAGTGGGGTGTCTACTTATCAAGTCGTTTTAAAAAGCATAAGGGTTGCCTTTTAAATTAAATCGTTTCCGGGTGGCGGCGTCTGTTATCATTAAAAGAACATAATTCTTCAAGTATGAACAAATTAGTAAGAGGATTGATCGCCGGTTATGGCGCAAAAAAACTGGGCGGCGGATGCCTGGGTACGATCGTTGTTTTCCTGATCATATGGTATGCACTTGGAAGTTGTTAACCCTGTTTAAACCTTCTTCTCCGGATGACCGGACCCCGGCTGCTTTAGCTGCTGAAATGCGTATATTTTCGGTAAATTATCTCCTTAAATACGCATTTTTACGCGGTAAAACACGTTATAAATATCTTCTCTAAATAAAATATTTTTTTTCTGCAATAATTTTGAATAGCCACCCGTTCCTTTATCGGAATTGTCAGTTTTTGGCATATTTTATCATTCAAAACCAAATCAATTTATTGTATGAAAAAACTATTACTATCGGCATTGTTTGCCGCAACAGTTTTCAGCATTTTCTCCTGTAAGAAAAATACAGAGATCGCTGCACCTGAAAGCACGGCACCCCGCTATGTAACCGGGCTGCAAAATAAGCCTTACGAAGCCAATGTAACAGGCAGGGAAGGTGATTGCCTGGCTACAGAAGTTAACCTTATGGCAGGACAAACAATGGTTGCCGGTACAGTTAGTGTTACCAATGATGCAGAGAACATCTATGTAACCTATAACACAACCGGTGGCTGGGTATTGACGGCAACACACCTTTATGTGGGTGATTGTGCATTGATCCCGGTAAATAATCCCGGAAACCCGATCCCGGGTCAATTCCCTTATAAAGGAACACACACAAATCTTACAAGTGTTACTTACACTGTTCCCATTTCGCAAATACCTGCAGGAACCTGTGCATGTATCGCTGCTCACGGCGTTGTTAAGGAATTGAACAGCTCGGGAGGAACCATCCAGACACAAACAGGCTGGGGACAGGGCGTACAGATCAATATGGGTAGTGGTAACTGGGGCATGAAATTCGACTATTGCAGTTGCCCTGGATTATAAAATAATTTTATTAATGATTAGCCGGCGCATTTTAATGTGCCGGCTTTTTTTTTGATTTGAAAATTTGAAAATTTGATGATTTCTTAAAATTTGAGGGTGTAAATCATCTTCACATCTTCAAATTGTTTCTCATCTTCAAATTATTTTGTTTTATTAACCGCCTTGTTTAACTTTCGTTTTTATTAATAACAATAAATGCGAAAAGCCCTCCTCTTCATTTTTATCTTCTTCATTTTTATTGATGGAATACATGCGCAGCCCGTTGAAGGTGATACTGCTGAAGCAAGCAGACCTGATACTGTTAAAGCGGGTATTTATATTACCAGTATCCACGACATTGATTTTAAGCAAAAAGAATACAGTATAAATTTCTGGCTCTGGTTAAAATATAAGAACAAGGAATTTGATTTTATACAGAACCTGGAGATACCCAATGCCAAAACTGTTACCAAATCCTTTTCAACCGTTGATACATCAGGCGGACAGATCTATATTGTAATGAAAGTTCAGTGTGTGATGAAAGATTCCTGGAAGATCGGCAACTTTCCGTTTGACCACCAGAAATTAAGGCTGTTCTTTGAAAATTCGCAGTATGACGCAAACGCACTTGTTTTTGTAGCAGATACATTGGGCAATCATTATGACCCACGTTTTACCTTAAATGGTTGGATAATTGACAGCTGCAGGATGAGCGTTGGTAAAAAGATCTATGAAACAGCATTTGGTGATGAAAGTATGGCCCGGCCGAGAATGGAATACAGTTCATTCAGGGTAACCATCGGAATTAACCGTGAGGCAGGTGGATTGTTCTGGAAAATGTTCCTGGGCATGTACATCGCTTTCTTTATAGCCTATGTATGTTTTTATATCCATGCCGATGGTATTGACTCCCGTTTTGGACTGAGCGTGGGCGCCTTGTTTGCCGTTATTGGCAACAAATACATCATTGATTCGGCCCTGCCTGAATCAACCACCTTTACTTTGGTGGATACCCTGCATGGCATTACACTCATATTTATTCTCGCAGTTGTTACGGCAACTGCATTTTATATGAAAATGGTAAAGAACAACAAGACCAAACTGGGACATAAGTACGATATGATCATCGCCCAGGCCCTCCTACTGCTTTATATCGGGTTGAACATTTATTTTATTGCCATGGCAAAAGCGAATTGATTTGATGATTTGAAGATTTGGTGATTTAAAAATGACAAGACTACAATAACCTTAAAAATTCTTCAAATTTTCAAATTCCCAAATCATCAAATTGTTTTTTACGAATGAATTCGTATTTTTGGCCACTTAACTCTTATTATGAAAAAGATAATTCCCTTTTTACTTTTAGCCATTCCTGTTGCAGTTATTGCCCAGCCTAAAACTGTTACGCAGGCTACTATCACAACCAAAACAACCATTGTTGCGCCGGAAGATGATGATAATGCGCCCGTTAGTTCTACATCTGCCGATGGCCAGGAAGTACGGGTGATGCGCTTTGGTGGCGATGGTGAGACGAAGACCACCACCTGGTTGAAGAATGACCTTACCAAGACATTGTCGGAATCAGAAATGGGAAAGACAACGATCATAAGGGATAATACGAAAAAGATCACTACCACAATAATGGAAATGATGGGCAGGAAGACCGGTTTTTATGCTACGGATGAGGACCAGGAAAACATGCGTAAACGGATGGATAGCATGATGCAGGCCCGCAGCAGCCAGGGTCAGCAGGCACAGGTGGTCTTTGGGGGTGGCGGATCAGGCGGCCCGGCCAATTATAATGTCGAATACAAGGATGAATCAAAGAAAATATCGGGTTACGATTGTAAAAAAGCATTGATCATTGCAACAAGGTCTAATGGAAGAAAAGATACAACTGCGGTTTGGTATGCTCCTGATCTTAAGATCCAGGGGCTGAGCAGCACCGGCGGCATGGGTGGAGGCTTCGGAGGATTTAATATTGCCCAATCTTCTAGCGGCTTCGAATTATTAAACGGTTTCCCAATGCAGTACGAAAGGAATATGCCACGCGGCAGAAAAATGACGGTGCAGGTGACAAAATTAATTACCGATAAGGAGATAGCTGACAAAGAATTTGAAATATCAAAAGACATTGATGTAAAACCAATAAAAGATATGCAGAATGGCGGCATGCCGGGCACTATACAGATCAGGGCCGGGCACTAAACTACTGCCTGTAATAAAAAGATCTCCTGTCGCTTACGGGAGGTCTTTGTTATTTTAAATAAAGCTGACCAAGGCTATTTATCCTGGACATTTAAGCCAAACTAATGTAAATTACAGCCTCATTTAACCGCTCTTGATATCACAAAACAGCATACAACAAATTCTCAGCCGCATTGACATTGTGGAGATAGTAGGTTCCTTCGTTAAGCTAAAAAAGCGGGGCACTAATTACCTGGGCCTTTGCCCTTTTCACAATGAAAAGACCCCCTCCTTTACGGTCTCTCCCGCCAAGGAGATCTATAAATGTTTTGGTTGCGGCCGCAGCGGCAACAGTATAAGTTTTTTAATGGAGGCGGAGAAATACAGTTACGTGGAATCGCTCCGCTGGCTTGCCGCGAAGTATAATGTAGAGATCGAGGAAACAGAAACAAGCCCGGAATTCAAACAACAGCAACAGGTAGCCGACAGTTTATACATCATCAATAGTTTTGCCCAAAAGCATTTTACCGATGCGCTGTTCAATTCAGAAGAAGGACAGGACATTGCTTTGAGTTATTTAAAAGAGAGAGGCTTCCGGGAAGAGATCATACGTAAATTCCAGTTGGGCTACAACAGCGAAGCAAGGGATGGATTTACAAAAGCAGCCATTGCATCCCAGTACAGCCTGGAATATTTGCAAAAGACGGGCCTGGTAAATGTGCGTGAGGGCAGTGCTTATGATAATTACCGGGGCAGGATAATTTTTCCCATCCATAATCAAAGTGGTAAGGTATTGGGATTTGGCGCCAGGATCATCAAGAGCAATGATAAGGCGCCCAAATACATCAACAGTCCCGAGAATGAGATCTATGTAAAGAGCAAGATATTATACGGATCTTATTTCGCACGCCAGGCAATTGATAAAGCGGATGAATGCTTATTGGTGGAAGGTTACACCGACGTTGTAAGCCTGCACCAGGCGGGCATTGAGAACGTAGTGGCCAGTGGCGGAACCTCACTCACCCCCGACCAGTTGCGGCTGATAAAAAAATACACCAATAACCTTACAATAATTTATGATGGCGACAGCGCCGGTATAAAAGCAGCATTGCGTGGACTTGACCTTGCGCTGGAAGAAAGCCTGAATGTGAAACTGGTATTGATACCGGATAAAGAGGACCCCGACAGCTATGTTCATAAACTGGGTACGGCTGCGTTCATCAATTTTGTGAATGCAAATAAAAAAGATTTCATTTTATTCCAGCTCGACATTGCATTAAAAGATGCAGGTAACGACAGTAATAAAAAATCCATCGTTGTTAACCAGGTTGCGGAAACAATTTCAAAGATCAATAAGACCGAAGATTTTACCAAGCAGCAGGATTATATAAAGCAGTGCTCGGAAATTTTAAAGATCGAGGAAAGCGGTATGCACGCACTGGTGAATAAGTTCATTCGCGAAAAAGTTAACAAGGAAGAGAACCGCTCGAGCCGGGAACAAAAGTTTGCGGAAGAAAGGATCCATACAGAGACCAGCGGTGACATTGAAACAGATGCATTGGCCCTGTTCAATAAAGACGAGATACACGAACAGGCAATGATAAGGAGCCTGCTGGAATTCGGCCTTAAAGACTGGACCCCGCAGCAGAAAGTTGCCGATTACATTTTTAAGGAGGTGGAAGAAAACGGGCTGGAAGAACTTATAGACA
Organism: Ferruginibacter sp.; assembly: GCA_035318685.1. Taxonomy (GTDB): domain Bacteria; phylum Bacteroidota; class Bacteroidia; order Chitinophagales; family Chitinophagaceae; genus Ferruginibacter. The sequence continues at coordinate 2,759 of DATHEH010000319.1, read as the reverse complement.
ATAAAGAACTTGTAAGGGTAATGCAAACCTACAAAGCCTGGTACGACGCAGGCATTGAGCCCACGGCCAAGAATTTTTTATACCACGATGACCTGCAGATGAGCGCATTGGTGGTAAGCATCATGGATTTTAATTACGAAATAAGTCCAAACTGGAAAGAACATTTTGAAGGCCATATTCCCACACGCGAGGACCTGTTTGCAGAAGAGGTTTTCTCCACGCTCAATTACCTTAAGCTTCGCAAAATTAAAAGGCTGATGGACGAGAACCAGCGTGATCTTGAAAAGGCAAGCATTGTCGAGGATCAAATGATGCTCGTACAAACACACCAACATTTAAAGCAGATGGAGATTGAGCTGACGAAGCAACTGGGAACAGTGATCTTCCGTTAGAATATCGAACAAGGAACAAGGAATTAGGAACAAGGAAGTGCTTCACTTCGGGATTCCTTGTTCCTTGTTCAATATTTCTTGTTCTTGGTTCCTTGTTCGATATTTTTCTTACATGTTACTCACCGGTAACTTTGAAGGCTTTATTCTTCTCCATCCAAAATAGATCGCCAGAATCACCAGGAGCAACGGCCATATTGATACCAGGCCAATAAAAAATTCTGTGATCCAGCTTCCCCCGGTTTTAAATGCTCCGGATACCCTTGTAAAAAAAGATGGCGTACCATCTGAAGGCTTATATCCATTGATCGGCTGGTAAAAGGTCAGGTTGATGGTACTATAAGATGACTGGTGCGACAGGAAAGCTACACGGCCCGCCGCGGATTCTATTTCTTCCTGTATACTATTTATCTCATTTTGTACCTGCAGCACTTCTTCCATGTTCTTTGATTGTTTCAAAAACTCCAGGTATTTTACCCGCATTTGTTTTTTTGCTTCCAGTCTCGAACGGGTATCCACTACTTCTCCTGTAACGTCTTCTGTAGTGATCCTTCTTTCCAGCACTTTTGCATCACCGGCGGGAAGTTGGTTCATCATAGGTTCAAATTGTTCTACGGGCACCTTAATAGATATCACCGTTTCTGATCGCTCATCTGTGAGGTTTTGTTCTTCCTGGGCTATATAACCCCCGAACTGACTTACGGTATTTCGAACGCTGGTATTATAATTCTTAAAATCCTTTACTTCAAGTTTAAGCGTTGCGGTTTTTATTATTTTTTTGTCCCAATCGGGGTTGGATACCGCTTTGACCGGCAAGGGTACAATTGCAGAATCGGTAGCGTTCTGCTGAAAATCTCCTACGGGTATTTGCTTTCTGTTTTCGTTATCGTTTGGTTCCTGGGCAGTTTTTTTTAATTCCGATAATTGGGTGTCCACCATATCGTAGCTGGTCTTGTTCTTATTCTTACAGGAGACAAGAAAGGAGAATAACAGGATCGAAGCGATAAATAGTTTTGTTTTCATAACAATGAGTTTAGTGTTATTAGATACTCATTGATACAAATTGCATAAAAATTGTAACCGCTTATAAATGTTAAAGGAAAAACAAACCGCAAATATCGAACAAGGAACAAGGAATGATGAACAAGGAAGTGCTGTACTTCGAGATTCCTTGTTCCTTGTTCAATATTCATTATTCTATTCTCCTGCCATTCCCATTATCATCTTCCATTCTTCCGGCTTCACTTTTTGAACGCTCAACCTTCCAAGTCTCACAAGGTCCATATCGGCAAAACGTTTATCAGCTTTTAATACGGTCAGCGGAACGGGCTTCTTTAATTTTTTATCTGCTTTGATATCCACCGCTACCCAGGCATCATTATCCGTGGTGGGATCCTGGTATGCTTCTTTTACCACTTTGGCAATGCCAACGATCTCCACGCCTTCATTGCTGTGGTAGAACAACACCTCCTCTCCTTTCTTCATTGCCCGCAGGTTGATCCTTGCGGCATAATTACGAACACCGCTCCAAACGGTTTGCCTGTCTTTTACCAACTGGTCCCAGCTGTAAGCTGAGGGCTCTGATTTTACTAACCAATATGACATAAACTTAAATTTAAAAATGCCGGATAAAGATAAGCCTTAATTAAAATTAATTGTTTAAGCGAAAGACATTCGTCTTTAAAATACGCTAAACATTCCTGCTGTTTTTTAATAAAATAAAGAAAATACTGGTTTCCTGAATCCAACCTTATTCTTTTCTCGTAGCTGAGAAAAATTATAAATAACTAAAATCTGATTTTTATGACAATTCCAATGCTTTCTATCTTCCTGATGTCCATGCCAGGGGGAACCGAGATGATCCTCATATTAGTTGTTGTCCTGCTTCTCTTTGGAGGTAAAAAGATCCCTGAGCTCATGAGGGGACTTGGAAAAGGTATCAAAGAGTTTAAAACTGCAAAGGATAGTGTGAGCGACGAAATCGAAAAAGGAATGCAGCCAGCCGATAAAGCAACCCCTTCTATAAAAGAGATAAAACCCGTACTATAACGTATCGGGTTTTTTAATGAGGTCTTCAAATGTCTTCCATACCAACTAAACACATATTTCTAATCTTAAAAATTACATTATGAACACTCAAAATTTTTCACCCCCATCCAACGAAACCAGTCCAATGTCTGAATTTGGGTTAAAACGCAGGAACTTACTTAAGTACATGGGCCTCTCCGCTGCTGTAATAGCAATCGGGAGCAGTTGCGATAAAGATGATAACCCCATCATGCCTAATGGCGGTGTTAATCTTGGCAGCGGCGACGTGGGAATATTAAATTATGCCTATGCGCTCGAGCAACTGGAAGCTGCTTTTTATGT
>DATHEH010000318.1:0-4831 GCA_035318685.1 Ferruginibacter sp. | reverse complement strand
GTCCATCCACTCATTATAATCAGGGTTGCTGTTGAGGGCCATGAACAGGCTGCGGAATTCCTGCTGGTATGCCGACGTGGTCTTTTCTGCCACCAGTCTTTTGTTATCAATGATCTTTTTTAAACTGAGCCATACCTGGTTGGGATTAACGGGTTTTATCAGGTAATCACTTATCTGCGACCCAATGGCTTCGTCCATCAGGTTCTCAGCTTCGTTCTTTGTTATCAAAACCACCGGAAGGTTGCTGTTTATTTCTTTTATCTGCTGTAAGGTCTGCAGCCCCGTGATCCCCGGCATTGTTTCATCAAGCAGCACCACATCCACTATATTATCTTTTACAAATTCCACAGCATCAAAACCATTGGTCTTGGTTGCTACCTCGTATCCTTTGTTTTCCAAAAACATGATCTGCGATGTAAGACTGTCTATTTCATCATCAACCCAAAGTATCCTGGCTACGTTCATAATTAAAATTTGTTGTTTGCAGTTTGTTGTTATAAGCTGTTGGGGTCTGCGAAGCGTTTTCCACATACCCAATACTTACAAATTTAATTTTTTAGCACTAAGCTTAGTAGCTTTGCCCCACTTTGTGTATCTTTTAACAAAATGGTGGCTGTGAAGGTAAAACAACAAACAGCAAACTACAAACTACAAACCATCAATGCCTTTCAGAAAAATAATAAATGATCCTGTTTATGGTTTTATAACCATTGATGATGAATTGATAAACCAGGTGATTGCCCACCCTTATTACCAGCGCCTGCGCCGCATCAGTCAAATGGCCATGGCCAACCTGGTATACCCCGGCGCTGTACATAGCAGGCTGCACCATTCCATTGGCGCATATCATTTAATGGGAAATGCACTTAATGAATTAAAAAATAAAGGCACCGGGATCACTGCAGCAGAAGAACAGGCCGCAAAGATCGCCATCCTGCTGCATGATATCGGGCATGGCCCTTTTAGTCATGCATTGGAACATGTACTTATTGAAGGCATGCGCCATGAAGAGATCTCTTTATTGATCATTAAAGAACTGAACAAACAATTCAACGGCCAGCTTGAACTGGCTCTGCAGATCTTTACAGATAGGCATCCTAAAAAATTCCTTTTCCAGCTTATCAGCGGACAGCTGGATGTAGACCGAATGGATTACCTGAACAGGGATAGCTTTTTTACCGGTGTGAATGAAGGTGTGATAGGTTACGACCGCATCTTAAAAATGCTTACGGTTAAGGATGGGGAATTAATGGTGGAGGAAAAAGGTATTTACTCCATAGAAAAATTTTTAGTGGCACGACGATTGATGTACTGGCAGGTATACCTGCATAAAACGGTTTTGTGTGCAGAGCAGATGCTGAAGCGTATCATTAAAAGGGCAAAGTATTTAAAAGCTCCCACTTTTTACCCGCTGGATAACTTTATCAACCGGCCTATCCAGACCGTTACCCTGGAAGAATTTTGTAACCTGGATGATTATGATGTGCTGGCAGCCATAAAAGGGTGGAGCCACCACGAAGACAAGATCCTATCGGTGCTGTGCAAAGGAATTATAAACCGCCAGTTGCTGAAAGTTGAGTATTTTGGACAACCGGTGGAGGAAGGCTTGCTAAAAGAAAAGAACAGGGAAGCCTGCATTAAACTAAATTTGAACGCAGAGGAGGCGGGTTGGTTGGTATTTACCGGGGAAGTAGCGAGCAGTACCTATAACCTGGAAGAGGAGCACATTCATATTTTATTCAAAAATGGTGGCGTTAAAGACATTTCCGAGGTTGATAATGCTTTAATAAATCAAAACCTCATGGGCAAGGTTAAAAAATATTACATTTGTTATGTGAGGTAATAGCTTATAGTTAATAGTTGATGGTTTATAACAGATCATTAAGCTTCGGGAACCATGAACTATTAGTCATTAACTATGAACCATCACCCATGAACTATTAACTTAAATATGCATTTTACCGCGGCACAAATAGCAGTTCTCATAAATGGCAATATCGAAGGAGATGCCGGCACCACGGTAACGTCATTTGGAAAAATAGAAGAAGCACAGTCAGGCCAGTTAGCTTTTTTAGCCAATCCTAAATACGAAGAATATCTTTATAATACGGGGGCTTCTATAATTATAGTCAATGAATTGCAGGAAATAAAACAGCCCCTTGTTGCTACAATCATAAAAGTTCCTGATGCCTATTCCGCCTTTGCTATTCTTTTAGATAAATACCAGCAGATACAAAGACAGCAGCTAAATGGCATACAGCAACCCACCTATATTTCCCCAACCGCAAAAATCGGCGAAAACGTTTTTATCGGCGCTTTCGCTTACCTGGGAGAACACGTGATCATAGCAGATGCTGCAAAGATCTACCCGAATGCTTATATAGGCAATAATGTCAGCATCGGTGAAAATTCCATCATTCATCCCGGCGTAAAGATCTATCATGATTGCGTCATCGGTAAAAATGTGACCATACATGCAGGCACTGTTATCGGCAGTGATGGTTTTGGATTTGCACCGCAGGCAGATGGTACTTTTAAAAAAGTACCACAGATAGGCAACGTAGTGATAGAAGATGGCGTGGAGATAGGCGCCAATACAACAATTGACAGGGCAACAATGGGAAGCACCCTCATAAAATCAGGTGCAAAACTGGATAACCTGTTGCAGATCGCACACAATGTGGAAGTGGGTAACAATACCGTGATCGCCGCCCAGGCTGGTATCAGTGGCAGCACCAAGATCGGTAATAATGTAATGATCGGCGGACAGGCAGGTATCGTTGGGCACATACAGATCGCTGATGGCAGCAAGATAAATGCCCAAAGCGGCGTTAGTAAATCCATCAAAGCGCCTAACTCATCGGTTACCGGCTCTCCTGCATTTGATTATGCTGCTGCATTAAGGAGCCAGGCCGCAAGCCGTAATTTGCCCGACCTGGAAAAAAGGGTAAAGGACCTGGAAAAAATTCTTAAAGAAATGCTGGTAAAAAAATAATGCCTTATCCTGCTTTTTTTGAACAGATTCTCTCCTGTCTTCTTACTACGCGATAACAACTTAACATTTTCACTAGGCAAAAGCCTGAAAAATAAAATACCTTTGGTCGCTTTAAACATGGCTAAGCATAAGATTTAATTTTGAAGAACCTCAGGTACACAATATCATTTTTACTTATTGTTTTTACATCGCCCCTCGCCATTGGCCAGTCCATGAGCTTATCCGGTAAAATAATCGATGCCCATACCAAAGAACCCGTCAGTTACGCTTCTGTATATTTTGCAAGGTCGGGGGTTGGTAAAACCTCGGATAGCTCAGGCAATTTTAGTTTTTACTTTAACAATTTTACCAGCGATACATTAACGGTAAGTTTTATCGGCTATGCACTTTTCAAATTACCGGTAAACAGCCCGTTTAATGAAAAGCCGGTTACCATTCAACTGGAAAGAGGCGGTCCCAATACAGTTGTGCTGGTGAAGACAAAGTTCAACAGGGGCCTGCTCCTGTGGAGGAAGATAATGAGCAAGAAAAAACAGTATGACCGCTATAACCTCAACAACTTCGGGTATGAAGCCTACAATAAACTGGAAGTAGACATAAAGAATTTCAATGCAGATAAAGCAAAAAAGAATTTCTTACTAAAGAACTTCACCTTTATTTTTGATAATATCGACAGCACTTCGGAGAATGTACCTTTTTTACCAGCCTACCTTGTAGAAAGTGTTAGTGATTATGGATATCAAAGCAGCCCGAAAAAATACTTTGAGAACTTCAAGGCAAGCAATACCAAGGGCTTTAAAAATGAAAGTATCAGCCGGCTGCTCGGTGTAATGAACCAGAACGTAAGTATCTACAGCAATTTTGTGAACGTTATGGACAAGGATTTTATCAGCCCCTTCCACGACAATGGTGATGCCCATTACACCTTCACGGTACCTGATACACAGATCGTGAACGGTAAAAAATTATTTCACTTTGTCTTCCGGCCAAAGCGGGCGGGTTCAAATACGTTCCAGGGTGATGCCTGGGTAACAGAAAAAACCTTCCAGATCCAAAAGATATCTCTGTACCTCGGAAAAGATGCCAATATCAATTTCATAGACAGGATAAGCGTGTTCCAGGAATTTACGCCGCTAAACGATTCTGTGATCTTTTTGACCAGGGATAAATTCTTTGCGGATTTCCGTGTGTTAGGAAAAAATTCGCTTACCCTTATCGGGCGAAAAACAACTTCCTATAAAGACATCCTTATCAATAGCGATTCATTAACTGCTCTCTTTAAAGAACAGCGGATCGAAGAAGTGGTTACATCGGCAAAGGGCATCAATTTAAGATCCGAGGCAGACTGGGATAGCCTGCGGCACGATACTTTATCTGTAAATGAACGAGCCATCTATACCACTATTGATAAACTCCTGGCAATGCCAAAATACCAAAAGCTTCAGCGCAACCTGAAATTTTTAGCAGGAGGTTACCGCAACATCGGCAATTTCGAGATCGGTCCATGGTTCAACTGGGTAAGTGGCAACCAGTGGGAAGGCACCCGCTTCAGGTTTGACCTGGGAACAAACACCGGCTTTAATAAAAATGTTTACCTGCACGGTTACCTGGCCTACGGAACAAGGGATAAAAAATTCAAAGGAAAGGCGGAAGCATTCTGGATACTAAAAAGAGAACCCAAACGTATCCGCCTGCACCTCTCCTGGTCGGATGACGTAGATAATGGGGTAAGCCAGATCGGTGAAGTAAGCCAGGATAATATTTTTTCACTGGCCATACGTAAACCTAATACCACGCGTAAATTCATCGGGGTAAAAGACTTCAGGTTTGAAGTAT
>DATHEH010000317.1:0-10355 GCA_035318685.1 Ferruginibacter sp. | reverse complement strand
CATGCGCATTCAACTGGGCATCGATACGGTTCACTACGCAGCAGATACGCTTTGTGATGAGCTGGTCAATACCATCATGCAGCACGGCGATTTTGGCAAAACGATATTAATAATAGGACATAGCAACACCATACCAAAGATCATCAGGAAACTTGGTGTGCATGATCACCCGCAGGCAGATATACCTGACAGTGAATACGACAATCTTTATTTGGTAACTTACAAAAAGGAGAAGGCGAGGTTAAAGCAAATGAAGTTTGGGGCTAAGTCGGCAGTTTCTGCACCCATGCACTGATCATAATAAAACACCTTTTAAAAAAAGATAGGCCACAGAAAAGTAGATGATGATGCCGGTAACATCAACCAGCGTTGCTACAAAAGGCGCAGATGATGTGGCGGGGTCAAATTTCAATCGCTTTAAGAATATGGGTAACATGGAGCCTGCAAGTGTTCCCCACAGTACAACGCCTAAAACGGATACGCCTGTTACCATCGCAAGGAGGAAAGTATGTGTGCCATAAAGATGAGGTTCCACATAGCTCCACAAATAGGTTCTTAAAAAACCTACCAGCCCTAGTATGCCACCCAGGATGATACCGCTTTTTAATTCTCTCCTGAAGATCTGCAGCCAGTCGTTAATATTTATCTCTGCTTTTGCCATTGCCTGGATGATGAGCGTAGATGCCTGGCTTCCTGTATTACCGCCACTTGAAATAATGAGTGGTACCAGCATATTAAGTACCAAAACCTGTTTGATCTCATCTTCAAAAAAACTCATTGCACTCGCGGTCAATAACTCGCCTACAAATAAGATCACAAGCCAGGGCGCTCTTTTACCGATCAGTTTCCAAAAGGGCATATCAAGGTAAGGCTGATCCAGGGCCTCGGTACCGCCGATCTTTTGTATGTCTTCACTGAATTCCTCTTCAGCTACCCAAAGAATATCGTCGATGGTTACGATGCCTAGTAAAATATTATTGTCGTCGGTAACTGCCAGAGCCACGCGGTTGTTCATCTTAAATATCTCGCTGGCGATCTCCTGGTCATCATTAACGTGTAAAGCAATAAAGCGGCCGTCCATTATCTCGTTAACTTTTGTTTGCGGCTCGGCAAGGATAAAATCACGTATACGGATATCATCTAAAAGCTCGCCTTTATCATTGATCACGTAAATAACATCGATCGTTTCGCTGCCCTTTGCATGCTTACGGATGGTTTCAAATACTTCGGCCACCGAATTTTCTTCATATACGTACACATAATCCGGCGTCATTATTCTCCCCATGCTGTTCTCGGGATAGCCAAGTAATTCGAGGGTCACTTTGCGTTCATCGGGATCAAGTGTTTTGATCAGGTCCCTGACAATGCTCGTGGGTAATTCTTCCAGGAAGGCGACGCGGTCATCCGCGGGAAGCTCGTTCAATAATTCCGTGGTCTTGAATGCCGGGAGATCTTTTATGATCCTTTTTTGGGTAGGCAGCTCAATGATCTTAAAAACGCTGGCTGCCCTGTGTAAAGAAAGATGAGAAATGATCTGGGTCTCGTAATCCTCATTTTCGTAGATAAGGTCGGCAACATCACTGATATTCTGGTGATTCAGGAAATCCTGTATCTCCAGTTTGTTTTCGGAAGCGATCACTTCTTCAAACTGTTGTTGTAATGATATTTCTTCCAGCTCTAACGACATCGGTTCTTTGTTATTAAATTGCAGCGTGTTGTCGCAATTTAATCCATTTATAGTTAATTGAATATTATGCTCAAGCCTTATTTATTTGTTGGATTGACCACAGCTAAGGGCAGGGGCGTTTTTACAAGAGAACGCATTCCTGCCGGTACAGAAATTGAAATGTCCCCCGTTATCGTAATGGAAAAGACCGACAGGCAATACCTGGATAAAACGTTATTGCACGATTATATTTTTGAGTGGGGGAAGCTGAAGGACAAATGCTGTATGGCGCTTGGCCTGGTACCCATTTACAACCACAGCTATAAAAGTAACTGCGAATATTTCATGGATTTTGAAGATGATACCATTTCTGTAAAAACAGTAAGAATAATTGATGCAGGAGAAGAGCTGACCATTAATTATAACGGCGACTGGAATGATGCAAAAAAGATCTGGTTTGATGTGAAGTAAGGTTTAGAAGGTTTAGATGTTTAGAAAGAGTCTATTTGTGTTGTGAACTAAACTTCTAAACCCCTCAACCTTCTATGCCTGTTCTATCAATTGTATCTCGCAGGCAATGCGCACCTCGTCACTTACCACGACACCACCTGCTTCTGTAACAGCATTCCAGACCAATCCAAAATCTTTGCGGTTTATCTTTCCGCTTATTGTAAATCCCGCTTTTGTGTTACCATAAGGGTCTTTTACCACACCACCGAATTCAACGCCGAGTTTTATATTCTTAGTTACGTCACGGATGCTGAGGTCGCCATAAAGATCATATGAACCGTCATTATCTACGTTCTCGTATTTTGTTGCTATGAATTTTATTTCCGGGTATTTCTCCACGTCAAAAAAATCCGCACTTTTTAAATGTGCATCTCTCTGGTCATTGCCGGTACCTATAGAACCCGCTTCAACGGTAACAGCCACTTTCGCTTTCATGAAATCCTCGTCTTCTGTAGTTACTGATGCCTGGAACCTGTCAAAACTACCCGTAACATTGGTTATCATCAGGTGCTTGATCTTGAACTGAACTTCGCTGTGTGTAGGGTCAATGACCCAGTTTTTTGTTGCCATGATTTTAAATTTGATGCAAGATATGTAAATTAATGTTCAAACATTGAATTTAAGTAAAAAAATGTTGTTAAAACAAAAATCCCTCAGTTAAGAGGGACTTTTTAACGAAACAGTTGTACAAAAATTATTTGCTGTCTTCAAATTGCTTCCTGATGATATTGAGTGCAGCGCCTGCCTTGAACCATTCGATCTGCTGTTCATTATAAGTATGGTTCACGTGTATGGTCTCAATACTGCCATCGGCATGATTCAGTACCATTTGCAGGGCTTTGTTCGGTTTGAATGACATCAGCCCTTCAATATCGATGATATCATCTTCCAGTATCTTATTGTAGTCTTCTTTATCGGCAAAAGTGAGGGCCAGCATTCCCTGCTTCTTCAGGTTGGTCTCATGTATCCTCGCAAAGGATTTTACAAGAACCGCCCGAACGCCTAAGAACCTTGGTTCCATGGCCGCATGTTCTCTTGATGAACCTTCACCATAATTTTCATCTCCAACTACGATGGTGCCGGTATTTGCAGCTTTATAAGCTCTTTGCGTGGCAGGTACAGGTCCGTATTCACCTGTTAACTGATTTTTTACTAAATCTGTTTTTTCATTAAAAAAGTTGAGTGCACCGATAAGCATATTGTTACTGATATTATCAAGGTGGCCACGAAATTTAAGCCATGGACCCGCCATTGAAATATGGTCGGTGGTACATTTGCCTTTAGCTTTTATCAAAAGCCTTAATCCTTCCAGGTCGGTTCCTTCCCATGCCAAAAACGGATCGAGTAACTGGAGGCGGTCGGAAACAGGAGAGACTATCACGTTCACTTTGCTGCCATCTTCTGCGGGAGCCTGGTAGCCTGCATCTTCAACAGCAAATCCTCTTTGTGGCATCTCAATTCCAAGTGGCTCGTCAAGTTTGAATTTTTCACCCTTATCATTGGTAAGATAATCTGTGAGCGGGTTAAATGAAAGTGATCCGGCAATGGCCAATGCAGTAGTTATTTCTGGTGAAGCAACAAAGGCATGGGTATTGGGATTACCGTCATTTCTCTTGGAAAAATTACGGTTATAAGAAGTTACTATGGAATTTTTTCTTGTAGGATCTGTTGAATGCCTTGCCCACTGGCCAATGCAGGGTCCGCATGCATTGGCAAGGACAACACCACCCATTTTTTCAAATGTAGCGAGATAACCATCTCTTTCCACAGTATATCTTACTTGCTCAGAACCAGGCGTGATCGTAAATTCGGCCCTGGCCTTAAAACCATTATCTGTTGCCTGCTTAGCGATCGAAGCAGCCCTGGTGATGTCTTCATAAGAAGAGTTTGTGCAGGAGCCGATTAAACCTACTTCTAATTTCTCAGGCCAGCCATTCACTTTAACCGCATCAGCGAATTTGGAAATGGGCCATGCCAGGTCGGGTGTGAAAGGCCCGTTGATATGTGGTTCCAGTTCTGATAAATTGATCTCTATCACCTGGTCAAAATATTCAGCCGGGTTTGCATAAACCTCGTCGTCACCGGTAAGGTGTGTGGCAATTGCATCAGCACCATCAGCTACATCGGCCCTGCCGGTACCTCTTAAATATTCGCCCATTTTTTCGTCGTAACCAAAAATGGAAGTAGTGGCACCTATCTCGGCACCCATATTACAAATGGTCCCTTTGCCCGTACAGGAAAGCGACTTTGCGCCTTCACCAAAATATTCGAGGATAGCGCCGGTACCACCTTTTACAGTAAGGATGCCTGCAACTTTAAGAATGATATCTTTAGAAGCTGTCCAGCCATTTAATTTACCGGTTAGTTTAACACCGATCAGTTTGGGGAATTTAAGCTCCCATGGTAATCCTGCCATCACATCGCAGGCATCTGCACCACCAACGCCAATGGCAATAATGCCCAGGCCACCTGCATTAACCGTATGTGAATCTGTTCCTATCATCATACCCCCCGGAAATGCATATTGTTCCAGCACAACCTGGTGAATGATACCTGCACCTGGTTTCCAGAAACCGATGCCATATTTATTTGAAACAGACGCCAGGAAATCATACACTTCCTTATTCTGTGTCTTTGCTTTGTCAAGATCTGCAACTGCTCCAACTTCGGCCTGTATCAGGTGATCACAGTGTACAGTGGAGGGAACAGAGACCGTTTTCCGGCCAGCCTGCATGAATTGTAATAATGCCATCTGGGCTGTTGCGTCCTGCATGGCCACGCGGTCGGGTGCAAACTCTACGTAATCCTTTCCTCTTTCATAAGCTGCGGTTGCATCCCCCTGCCAAAGGTGGGCATACAATATCTTTTCTGTAAGTGTGAGGGGTTTGCCGGTTGCTTTACGTGCTGCTTCAATGCGTGTGCTGAAATTGGAATACAGCTTTTTGATCATTTCAATGTCGAAGGCCATGGTATAATTTGATGATTAGGAAATGCCCGCCCGGCTTATGCCGTTCGGACGGGAGTCAATTTGAAGATGGGGGAGCGGTTTTTGAAAATATTACCTGCTATGATTAGCAAATTTCCAGTTTCTCCATCACTCAAATCGGAATTGCTGCAAATTTACAAAAACAGGAGCATTATTTAAAGCGTTTGTTTTTAGCTAAAAATGGTATTAATTTAGCAGGATGAACCGGTTCAAACACTTTATCGAGTGGCATGTATTTGGTGTGTGCACCGCCATTGGCGAAAAAATGGGTATTGCCACATCTACGATCCGCAAATATTTTATTTATATCTCCTTTTTAACGATGGGCTCGCCGGTGATCGTTTACTTTTTTGTAGCCTTCTGGATGAATGTGAAGCGTTATATCCTCAATGCGAGGCGTAATCCATTAAGATACCTATAAATTCAAAATTAAAAGTCAAAACCCAAAAGCAGGGCGTGGTTTCACTTTTAGGTTTTCAATTTTGCCTTTTGATTTACAATGCGGTTCTAAGCCTAACTAACTTCTCCAGCAAAGGTTCCAGCAGGTCAAGCCTGAGCATATTGGCGCCATCGCTTTTAGCAACGGCAGGGTTGGGATGTGTTTCTATGAATAATCCATCGGCGCCCGTTGCAATGGCGGCCTTGGCAATGGTCTCAATGAGTTCAGGATTTCCGCCGGTAACACCCCCTGTTTGATTGGGTTGCTGCAATGCATGAGTACAATCCATGATCACGGGAACATTTATGGCTTTCATCCAGGTGATGTTGCGGTAATCCACCACCAGGTCCTGGTAACCGAAAGTATTGCCCCTTTCGACCAATCCTACTTTATCATTGCCTGCAGCATTTATCTTTTCAACGGCAAATTTCATGGAAGGACCGTTCACGAACTGTCCTTTTTTAACGTTCACAATTTTGCCGGTCTTTGCAGCAGCGATCAGGAGATCGGTCTGGCGGCAAAGAAAAGCGGGTATCTGTAAAATATCAACATACTTAGCAGCCATTGCGGCTTCTTCTGCAGTATGAATATCTGATGTGGTTGGTAAAGAAAATCTTTCCCCGGTCTTTTTTACGAGCGCCAATGCCTTTTCATCACCAATGCCGGTAAAGGAAGATGCACTGGTGCGGTTGGCCTTGCGGTATGATGCTTTAAAGATGTAAGGTATTTCCAGCCGCTTACAGATCGCAGAAACTTTTTCCGCTATTTCCATTACTACTTCTTCACTCTCCACCACGCAGGGACCGGCAATAAGGAAAAAATTATTTTCGTTGTATTTCTGGCCGGTAAATAAGTCCTTTAAATATTTTTCCATGAAGTAAAGTTACAATATTCAATATTGAATTTTACATTTACACATTATAAAACGATTCGTATGGCTAAGGAAAGAATATTGGTAATTGGGGCAAGCGGGCAAATTGGTGTAGAATTGACGCTTGCATTAAGAAAGATTTATGGAAATGCAAATGTTATAGCGTCTGACCTCAGGGAAGAAAACGAGTTGTTGAAAGGGACAGGCCCATATGTTAGTCTTGATGTAATGAATAAGGAAATGCTGCACGTACAGGTGATCAGGCAGAACATTACCCAGATCTATTTACTGGCTGCGATACTTTCTGCTACCGGCGAAAAAAATCCTCACCTGGCCTGGCATTTAAATATGCAGAGTTTATTGAACGTGCTGGATATTGCCAAAGAAGAAAAGCTTCAAAAAGTATATTGGCCAAGCAGTATCGCTGTATTCGGACCTACTTCACCAAAACAAGATTGTCCGCAGCAAACGATCATCGAGCCCACTACGGTCTATGGTATCAGCAAATATGCAGGAGAGTTCTGGTGTAACTATTTTCATCAACGTTATGCGGTAGATGTAAGAAGCCTCCGCTACCCGGGGCTTATCAGTTACAAGAGCGAACCAGGGGGGGGCACTACAGATTATGCCGTGGAAATATTCTACAAGGCAAAGCAGGAAAAAAAATATGAAAGCTATATTGATAAGGATACTTACCTGCCCATGATGTATATGCCGGATGCCATAAGGGCAACCATTGAATTAATGGAAGCGCCTGCGGATAAAATATCTGTAAGAACATCTTATAACTTATCAGGTATGAGTTTTTCGCCGAAAGAAGTTGCAGCTGCGATAAAAGAACATATCCCGGATTTTACAATTTCCTATAAACCCGATTACCGGCAACAGATAGCCGACAGCTGGCCGCAAAGTATTGATGACAGTGTTGCAAGAAAGGATTGGGGATGGAAGGAAGATTATGACCTGAAGAAGATGACAAAGGATATGCTGGAGAACTTAACGGTCTGAATTTATTCCTAAATAAGCTTAGCTCATAAGCATACCTGATAAGCCCGATAGCACTTGAAGTATTTGGTTTTCGGAAAATATTTTTGCGGTGGGTCTCGACAGTCCTTTCGCTGAGGAATAATTTTTCCGCGATCTGTTTATTGCTTAATTCCTTTTCAATCAGCCTTATTGTTTATGCACCCTTTGAAATACCAGGAGAGCCGACCAGTTTTTTAATTCACTTAAAGAACGATGGTCGCGTTTTTTTTCTGCAAGCTAAGCACCGGCAGTGGCGGTTGCACGACATTCATCAAAATCTTTAAAGTAACGCAGTCGAAATTATTTTATAGGCTTTTAGCTTTTCTTTTTCATTAGGGCCGGATCTTATAACAGATCTCAGGCTGTCAATATTAGGAGGTTGTGCATTTGTAGCGAAAGCCATCAATATTAAAATCACAAGTGATCTCAATATTTTAAAATTATGCATGCCTGGATTTTTCTTTGTTATAATCCCAACACTTCTTTCATACTGAATATGCCTTTTTTATTATGAAGGTATTCAGCCGCTAAAACAGCGCCAAGGGCAAATCCTTTCCGGGTGTGGGCGGTATGTACGATCTCTATATCATCAATGGGTGAACTGTATTTTATGCTGTGGGTGCCGGGTGCCGGGTCTTCCCGCTTACTTATAATGACAAGTTCGGCCGGGTCTTTTGAACTTCCATTCACCCACCTGGTTTTACGCGGCACTTCGTTGAGGACCTGTTCGGCAAGCGTGATGGCGGTACCACTTGGCGCATCTTTTTTTTGTGTATGATGGATCTCTTCCATGCTGATGTCATAGTCATCATGCGTTGCCATCAATTGTGCCAGTTTTTTATTCACTTCAAAAAAGATATTTACCCCAACGCTAAAATTGCTTGCATATACGATGGCGCCGTTCTTTTGTTTGCAGCTGTTCTCTACTTCGGCCCAGCCATCAAGCCAGCCCGTACTACCGCTTACAACAGGTATCCCCGCATCCAGGCATTTCAGTATATTCTCTTTTGCGCTATGTGGCCCGGTGAATTCAATAGCTACGTCACAACGACCAAGGTTCTCCTTTGTAAAGGAATCGATGTTCTCAATGTCTATTTTTAACCCGGCGGTATGGCCACGCTGTAACGCGACCTCTTCAATTGTGCGGCCCATTTTCCCATATCCTATCAGTGCGATCTTCATCAATGCGTAAATTTTTTAGTGAACGTTCTAACAGGAATGAAGGTAATTATTTTGAGCGATTTTTGCCGATGTTAAGTACCAGGCTCACGCCATTGGTATTGGCCATGGGACTGTACCCGGCCTTTATGTGCAGGCTGAGGTCATCGCTCACGTCGAATGTTTTGAGGTGGGCATCCACAGCGGCATCCACAACATTCAATCCCCAAAAGGCGATAAAGAACAGAACGGTATAATCTACGTTCTGCCGCACCTGGTTCCTGAAGGTCCTTATTCTTTCGGGCTGGTCTTTTACGGTAAAATAAGGTTGGGGGATGAGGAAATCGTTTGATGGATCAAGGTCTGTGGCATTGATATAAGCATCCCTTGCTTCCCTGTATTGTTTGATGTTGCGGAAAAAGATAACGCCTGTTACACCAAGAGCGGCATACACAACGGGTATCTTCCAGTATTTTTTATTGGTGGCCTGGCCCCACCCGGGTATGATCGCTGAGCGTACGATGGCGATCCTGGGATTGTATATTTTTGAGGTATCGGTCTTGCCGAATATCCTTGTATTCTTTTTAAGTGCACTGTCTTTTTTCTGGCCAAATGAATCATTGCAAAAGAACAACGCTGCAATAATAAGGATGGTAAAAACTTTAGGCATTAACTTACTTTGATGTTCAACTTATCCAGCAGGGCATTCAGTTCTTCCAGGGAATAGTATTCGAATAAAATAGTTCCATGTCCTTTTTTGTTATGCTTCAGCTTTACCCGGGTATTGAAACTCGATGCTAAATTATCCTCGATCTTTTTAAAAGCGCCGGGCAGTGATGCTTTTACAGCAACTTTAACAGCGGAAGTATATAATTTTCTTACCAGTTCTTCAGTTTGGCGAACCGATAATCCACGTTTTTTTATCTCATTGAAGATATAAAGCTGTTTATCCACCACATCCACGTTGATCAGTGCACGGGCATGACCCATCGATATGACGCTATTGCGTACTGCTACCTGCAAATCGGGTGGTAATTTTAATAAGCGGATAAAATTGGTTACTGTACTCCTTTCTTTTCCCATTCTTTCAGCAACCTGTTCCTGGCTGTATTCCAGTTCCTCCATCAGGCGCTTATAGCTGAGTGCGATCTCGATAGCATTAAGGTCTTTACGCTGGAGGTTTTCTAAAAGTGAGAGTTCTAAAAGCTCCGCATCATTTGCCTGTCTCACGTACACGGGCACGTCTTTTAACCCGGCGATCTTTGCCGCCCTGAAACGTCTTTCACCGGCAATGATCCTAAACTTCCCGTTGGGTAGCTTTGAAACGGTAAGTGGCTGAATGATGTCGTGTATCTTAATGGACGACGCCAGTTCGCCTAGTGCCGTTTCGTCAAAATCATGACGGGGTTGCTTTGGATTCACTTCGATCTTATCCAGCTCAATGCGCATCGATGATGACGCCTGCTCTGCTATTTCCGGTCTTAAGTTGCCGGCGGTGCTTTTTAGGTCAGCGTCTATGTTCTGTAATAAACTCCGGATACCTTTTCCTAAAGCGTCTTTTTTATTTGGGATGCTCATATTTTAGCTTTTAGCCATTAGCTGTTAGCAAGAAGCCATAAGCTAATGGCTAGTTGCTAACAGCTTTTTTTATTCAAGTATTCTGTCTTCCTGTTTAATTTTAGTCATATTGTTCTTCTGC
>DATHEH010000316.1:0-14541 GCA_035318685.1 Ferruginibacter sp. | reverse complement strand
CGGCCCTTGCACGAGTGTACAATTGCCTGTAACGTTGAAATCATTTGGCGTGCGCTGTTATGGAAACAAAGTAATAGTTAATTGGGTAACCACGAATGAATTCAATAGCAGTCATTTTGTATTGCAGCGCAGTATTGATGGTGTTGCGTGGATCGACCTCGGTAGTATCCAGGCCGCGGGCAATAGTGGAGTAGAACAAACTTATAACTTTATTGATAATCTTCCGTTGCTGAATGGAGTGTACAGGTTAGCGCAGTATGATATCGATGGCAGATTTCATCATTCACCTGTCGTAAAAGGTGGATGTATTGTCCAGGATGAATTTACAGTGTGGCCAAACCCTGCCCCCGATAAAGTGATTGTAAGTATTCAATCTTCGATAGCATCAACTGGCATGATCAGGGTGTTTGATAGTAAAGCTGTAGTTGTGCGATCAGGAAGAGTCATGTTAATTCGGGGGCTTAATAGATTTGAGTTAAGTGTAGTGGATTTAGCCGGTGGTATCTATATAGTCCAAATTCAGAATGCCGATGGCGTTTCGCGGAATGCGATAATGGTAAAGAGGTAAGTTCAATTGCCACACTGACAATGGTTATAAAAGTATTGTGAATGTAGCTTTCGACACGGCCAGTTTGTAAGCGCCTGATCTTTATCAACAGTATTCCCGGAAATAAAATCAGGAAAGAGAGGAAATGGAAATCTTTCTTCACAATACTTCATCATACAGAAAGAGCTGTTGAATTTGCCCGAAACCTTTTTGCCCACATGAGATTTCAGCGAATTTAAAGAAAAACTAAAAATTCAAAAGAAGGGCAATACAGGGGAAAATAAAACCGGAACTTCTGAAGTCATTTTCAAAAATTCCGGTTTGGTAGTCCCGACAAGAATCGAACTTGTATCTAAAGTTTAGGAAACTTCTATTCTATCCATTGAACTACGGGACCAATTTTCGGTCTCCTATTCTATCCCCGTCCGGCTGGCGTCAGCCGGGCAGGCATTGAACAGGACCATTCCTTTTGCAAGGGACGCAAAAATAATTATTAATGACCCACCAGCCAAGTTCTTTATTTGGCTGTCAAATATTAAAGAATTCACAAACTTATGGATCTGCCCATATGGCCTGGTTGATAGCCGGCACGTTTGGCGTATATTTGGTAACCCCATAGATCCATACACCCGCAGTAACTTAATCTCATTTATACTATGACATTATTCCATAAGGTTTTGATGAAATGCTGTATTGGTGCCTTTTGCATGGCTGCCATCCCCGCTTTTGCCAACGATAGCTGCTTTATAAAAGTTCAGTTCATCTATGGTTCAAAACCTTTAAAGAAACACCGGGATACGGAAAAGCGCTGGTTTGGCGGTTTACCCGGCGGGCACGTGGGTATCGAGGCAGACAGCAATAAAGTACTCGACTTCCATCCTTATAAGAACTTCCATTTGATCGAGACCAATAAAAAAAAACACAGCCGTTTTTTGCTAAGGCCCGCGGAGGAGTTCTGGTCGGGGTTCGGATGCCCCGGGGAAACCGTTAAAAAAGCTACTGTCATCATACCCGTAACAAAAGCACAAAAACAGCGCTACGACAGTATAGCGAACAGCTATCTTTCAAATACTCCTTACGACTACGCCTTCATCGGTATGCGCTGTGCCGCCGCCGCTTATGATATACTGAGCCAGCTCGACATCGTGGAGGACATGCCCAAGTCGACCATGTACATGAAGATCTTCTATCCTAAAAAACTGCGGCTCAGGCTATATGCCAGGGCGGAAGAGATGGGCTGGGAGGTTGTAAAGCAGGAGGGCTCTCCAAAAAGGAAATGGGAACAAGACTAGGAACAAGGAATATCGAACAAGGAATAAGGAATATCGAACGGAATGCTTTTTAGCACTAAACTTCGAAATTCAGTATCCCTTGTTCATTATTCCCCTCCTTGTTCATTATTCAATAAATCCGTAACTTTTAGCTAAAAGGCAACCCAAAGGGCCTATTTTACGATTAATTTTTAAACTGCAACCATTGCTTTCAGCGGAGGAATTAAGCTTATATATCACGGGATGCGCCCTCAACGAGAGGGAGAGCCAGAAAAAGATCTATAACTCTTTCTACGGGTATGCTATGGCAATATGCGACTGTTATGCGAATAACGAGGAGGATGCAGTGGAAATATTAAATGACGGCTTCCTTAAGATATTTAAGGAAGTGCATCGTTATAAGCCTGCTTATACCAATGAAATAAATTCATTTAAGGGCTGGCTGCGCAAGATCATGGTTTGTACGGCAATTGATCATTTCCGCAAGAACCAGAAACACCGGGTTGTAGGAGAGCTTGATATTGCTGCGGTACATGCTTCCGTACACGAAGAGAACGGTTTGGATAAGATCTCCTATGACGAGATCATCAGGTTCATTCAAAATCTTTCTCCTGCATACCGTACGGTACTGAGCCTGTTCATCATCGAAGGGTTCAGCCACGAAGAGATCGCGGAGCAGCTCCGTATTTCCATAGGAACATCAAAATCAAACCTGGCAAAAGCAAGAAAACAATTACAAAAAATATTATTTACCCAGAACCAAACCACAGAAATAAGAAATGTTGGATGAAGAAATGGACGATATCATAAAGAATGCAGCCTCCAAGCATCACCCTGCTTATAACGATGAGGCATGGGAAAAGATGGAGCTAAAGCTGGATAAACACCTTCCGCAAAAAAAGGACAGGAGAAAATTCATTTTCTTCCTGCTGTTCTTTTTATTGCTGGGAAGCGGCGCCCTGCTTACCGTTGTTAATTTCACCGGGAATAAAAATACTGTAAACGGTACGCTCGCCGAAACCACCAGTACGGTAAAACAACCGACAACTACAACAACTGCAGCAGATCCTGCTCCTGTTGATGAGAAGACCGGACCCGGTACTGAAAAGATGGAACCCGGTAATGAAAACACCGTACCTGTTAATGAAAATTCAGCAACTGCAACAGGCCGGAACAAGGATAACCCGGTAAGTACCCTGGCACAGGATCCTGTTCAGGCTTACAACAATAATAACGATCCCAATAATATTCCCGCTAATGAGGCCATTGGTAAAAATAAAAGGACAATCACCAGGAAGAAAGGACGCACCAATATGAGCATTAGTGCAGCAGGTCTTTTTGATGAGACCATAACAGCCACTGAAAAGAAAACAAATACCGTTACACCTAAAACCAAAAACACGGTTGATAAAGCGGAACTTGTTGTAAGCGGCACTAACCCGGAAGAAAAGGAAACCGGGGATGCGGCGTTAACCCCGCTACTTCCTAAAACGCAAAAAAATACATTAGAAGAGCGGCAGAAAGAAATGCTGAAAGAAGATAAAAAAGATAAAGCCGTTAAAGAGAAAGAGAAAGTAAAAGAGATAACAGCAACAAAGCCTTCTCCATCTCCTGAAAAAAAGAAAGACAGGAAAAATCCGTTCAGTAATTTCGGCATCACCGCTTCTGTGGGCCCTGATCTTAGCTTTGTTAAACTTAACAATACCGGCAAAACAACATTAAATTATGGCGCGGGGTTAAGCTATAATTTTGCAAAAAGATTTACGGCACGCACAGGATTCTATGTTTCCAAAAAAATATACAGCGCTACACCGGAGCAATATACCATGCCAGGTACAACCTATCCTTACCTTGATATGGTAGATGCCGACTGTAAAATATACGAGATACCCCTTTCTTTGAGTTATGATATTTTGCAAAGAAAAAAATATAACCTGTTTGGGGGAGTTGGTATCTCTTCTTACCTGATGAAGACGGAAACCTACGATTACAATTATAAATATCCATACGGTCAAACTTATGTTCACAGGGAAGAAGTGAAGAACGAGAATAAACACTACTTTTCAGTGCTTACGCTTTCGGCCGGTTACCAATATAACATAAGCAAGCGGGTTTCTATACAGGCCGAGCCTTATATAAAATTGCCATTGGGTGGAGTAGGGATCGGTAAGATAAAACTTAACAGCGCCGGTCTTTTATTTACTGCTACCGTAAAGCCATTTGCAAAGGCAATTAAAAATTAAGAATTAAAAATTAAGAATTCCTTTAACTCAAAGCCCCTTACCCGTTTTGCTGGGTATATAAACTGAAAAAATTCTTAATTCTTAATTAATTATTCCTCCTGTTACAAATAAAGGCTTACTGCCGGGTTATTATTGGGCTAACGCCCAGGAGTTAAAAATTCCCTTAACTCAAAGACTCTGGCAATTTCGCTGGCTACTTAAACTGAAAAAGTTCTTAATTCTTAATTTTTAATTCTCAATTAATAATTCCTCCAGTTACAAATAAAGGCCCCCATCCGGAAGCCTTTATCTTAGTTATCAATAGAGTGTTATTATTTGGCAGTTAAGGCCGCTGGCAATTTTTGCAGGGCATCTAATCCTAAAAAATTTTTAATTATTAATTTTTAATTCTTAATTGGCTTTCCGCTTATCCCTGAACAGCACAAAGTTTCTTGTAACTGTAAAACCCCAGCGGTATTCTCCTTTACCCCAGGAAGTGGTTGTACGGGGAATAAAACGATTTTCTAAAATGCTGTGGGTATTGGTAAAGTTAACATGGAATACGTGGCCCGGAGTCAACAATTCCAAACCAACACCCAATGCGTCATATAAGCGTACACCTTTTGCTTTTAAAGCATCGATGCTGGATTGGGAACGGAAGGCGTGGAAGTAATCAGCAATAAAAACAAACCTTTTATAAATAGGTACCCGCAAACCTGCGCCCATTGCAAAAATACTTTTTTGATCACCCGGCACCACAAAATTAGTGTGTACCAGGGTGGGGTTCAACTGGAAGCTAAGGACCTTACCAAACCTGCGGGCAACCATTAATTGCAGCACCTGGCTTTGTCGGTCTGAACCTTTAGTGTAGTGATTTTCCCTTATGTTGACCGTATTCGTATCGGCTTTCTGCGAGGAGATAACACCATTTACAAATACCGCAGCAGACAGGGGGTGAGAAGGATCATTTTCCCTTTGTTCGAGGAATTTATATTTAAATCCCATTTCCCAGAGTTGGAGCACCTGGCCAAAACCCTTGTTCCGGGATACCATCATGTTCAGGTTTTTTGCAAGCCCTAATACAAAGCCGATCTTGATATCTGTAGCATTATCGAGGCCATAGGCATTTTTGATACCGCCAAAGGTTCCGCCAATGTCTCCAAAATTGTGCACCACTTTAAATTGCAGGTGTCCTTTTGATATCACTTCTACGGTATTAGCATTGATAAGTCTTTCGGAATAAAATACTTTTACGGGTGGCTTGCCACTGGTCGCTGCAGGCTTGTTGTCCAACTCATTCATCAGGTTATTCGATGAGC
This sequence comes from Ferruginibacter sp., assembly GCA_035318685.1. Lineage (GTDB taxonomy): Bacteria > Bacteroidota > Bacteroidia > Chitinophagales > Chitinophagaceae > Ferruginibacter. The sequence continues at coordinate 9,182 of DATHEH010000316.1, read as the reverse complement.
TGTCGACCTGCGCAGCGGCACTATAGCATACCAGTATATAAAAAAAGAAAACTAACTTTCTCATAAATAAGTTTTTTGGTTAAAGTAGCCTGCTCAATAAATCGTAAGAAATATTGGAGGGGTTGCCCAACATTTTAAAGGAGCTTTAAATAGTACATTTGTCGTGCTGGCTTATTGGCAAATCTTCCCGGAATGATAAATAATAAAACGATCGTAATAGTCAATGCATCATTTGAACTGGGTGCAGCATTGTTTGCGTGGTTTGCTAAATATGCAAAGCACTATGACGGGCAGTTTGCATATTGGGATGAATTTGCTTTTACCACGGATATTTTACCCGAATGTGATGCCATCCTCGTCTTCAATAACCCATCGGGAAAAATACAAAGTCTGTGCCCGCCTGAAAACCTTTTGGCTTTTATGATGGAACCGGGTATCCCTGCTGAACATCCATGGATGTTCCGGGGCCTGGAACAATATGCCGCGGTTTATTCTCCATTGAGCAATTCCTCCAATACAATTCCTTCGCCTGGTTTCCTGGGCTGGCATGTGCAGCAGAACTGGAAAGCACTTTCGGAGCTTATAGTTCCGGCAAAACAAAAGACAATGTCCTGCATCGCTTCAGGACTTAAGCAGTTAAAAGGCCATCGCCGCCGGCTTGATTTTATAAAGGAACTGCAAAAGGAAATTCCGGCCATCAGCCATTTTGGAAAGGGCAGCAATTATATACCCGATAAAATGGACGGGCTTTTACCATACCGTTTCAGCATCGCCATTGAAAATACTTCGGCGCCTTATTATTTCACCGAAAAATTAACCGATTGTTTCCTGGCTTACACGGTACCTGTTTATTATGGCTGTACAAATATCAAAAACTACTTTCCAAAAGGTTCGTTCATAGAGATAGATATCGAAGAGCCGGCAAGCGCCATTGAGAAGATCAGTGAAATAATAAAAAATGACGACTGGCAGGAAAGGCTACCTGCAATAAAAGAAGCAAGAGAACTCGTACTCAACAAATACCAGCCGCTCGCCGCCGCCGCTGCCATATTGCGACAAATAAAACCATCTCCCAAACAAGAAATGATCCTGGAACCTGTACCCGGTACCCTGCTCCGGAAGATCAGGAATGCAGTCCGGAAGATCAGCACAAAAAAATAGCCGCACAAGGCATCCTGCCCGTTAATTATTGCGATATATAGTAGTATTCAAAACTATCATATGGCTTAGTAATTTTACATGCGCAAAAATTTCATAAAAGATATTTCTTCCGGTACGGTCCAGGTCGTCCTAAACCAGGGGCTTGGGCTGTTGGTATTTATCCTCATTTCGCGTTACCTCGAAAAGGCGCAATACGGTGAATTCAACTGGACACTTGCCATACTTACCCTGGCCACTACCATCCTCGGACTTCGTCTTGAACAAATTGTCGTTAGAAAAGTTGCAGCCGGCGACGACCCTGCTAAAATACTCACATTATTTGCAGGCCATAGCCTGGCCTTTGGAATACTGTTCTACCTCGTTCTTTTTTTTACGAGTTTACTGATCCCATCCTTCTTTAAGCAACACGATCTTTTATTAATACTTGCCATAAGCCAGCTGCTGGGATTTTTCTCATCGCCTTTTAAGCAGCTTGCAAATGGCAAAGAACAGTTTGCATGGCTGGCCGTCATGTCTTCTGTTTCTAATCTTGTAAAAGCAGTATGGATCTTACTGACGATCTTCTTTTCTTTTTTAACCATACAGAGCATACTTATCATTTATATTGTTGCCTCGCTTGCAGAATTACTGTTTTGCCTGTTTGTGGTGCGGTATAAGTTAGCGGTCAGCATAAACAGTAAATATGCGTTAAAGGACTATTTTAATTTATTAAGGGAATCGGCCCCACAGATCGGCTCGGTATTTTTAAATGCCTTTATTGCCCGTATTGACTGGATATTGCTGGGCATTTTTTCCGGAACCATTATAACTGCCGAATACAGTTTTGCCTACAAGCTTTTTGAATTATGCCCTGTTCCCTTGCTGGTACTCGGGCCTGTTTTGCTAAGCAGGTTCTCAAAGTATTTGAGCGGGAATCCTGAAAGTTCATTGTTGAACCAAAGACATGAGATCAGTTTCTTCATCCGCTTCGAAATGATCGTAGCTACATTGATCCCGCTCGTGCTGAATATAATATGGTCGCCACTTATAGACGGGCTCACCAATAATAAATACGGGGAAGTAAATAAGATCACGTTCTTCCTGCTTTCACTTTGCATTCCTTTTCAATACCTGATCAACCTGTTCTGGACGGTTGAATTTGCGCAGAACAGGCTTAAACGTGTTTTCCGGATAACTGCTGTTACGGGAATTATTATCGTAGCCGGCGACCTGTTGATGATCCCATTATGGAATGCACGTGGTGCGGCGATCGTTTACCTATTGGCTACAGTAACTGAATACCTGCTTTATTTCCGCATTTCTGTTGTAGCCGGTATAAAAGAAAGCTGGCAGTCATTGATTGTTTGCGTTTTTGCAGCACTAGCCGGCGGCTTTGCAGTAAGCTTTGTTGCCGGTCATATTCTGATACAACTGCTTTTATCGCTTACCATATACTTTGCTTTTTTAATCATTACCAAACAAATAAAACAACAGGACCTCCAATTGATAAAACAATGGCTGTATAAGAAGCAGCCTGTTTTATTTAGCCCGCTATCCAAATGAACAAAGGGACACTATATAAATTAAGAGAAAAAGCTACCCAGGTGAACTGGCCCCTGTTGGTTTTCCTTTTGCTGGTGCTTAATGTAAAGCTGGTTGTAAAAATAGCCGCAGTCCTTCTTATTGTCGTGATCAACCGAAAAAGCATTTCTGGTAAAGAATTTTTCAAACAGCGTTACCTCTTTTTCTATTTTGGTTTGATCTGCATCGGGCTGATCAACCTGTTGTTGCAGTTCAGTAATACCAGTACGACATACCTGGCAACTGTTGTGATGGGCACCTCATTCTGGATGATGAGCGCCCTTATAGCTTACCTGCTTTATAAGATCATTCAAAAAGGGGATGCCGTAAAATTACACAACACGGTTACTGTTTTTTTTGTGCTGCACGTCGCTGTCATTTTCATAAACCTTTTACAGATCATGATTGAAACAGGTTCTGTAAATCCTTACACCTACAAAGGCCTTAACGCAAAATACTATATAAGCACAGGCGATTTTATAACAGGCATTACATTCGATGCGCCCGTTACCACGGCTTTTATCTGTGTATTCGGGATACTTTATTTTTTATACCGGAAACAATTCCTTTTATCGCTTGCGGGTATGGCCGCATTGCTGGTAATGGCAAGTAATTTCGCCAACCTCATCCTTTTCGGCGTTTTTGTTTTCGCTTTTATATTTAACAGCAGCAGGGTCCAAAAGAGCTTTATCGTTATCTATACCGTAATGCTTGTTGTTTTTATGGCAAAGCTGTCACCGCAGAACAATGAACATGTTGGAAGGATCTTTTACCGGGTCATTGATAAACCTTATGACCTCCCCCCGGTGAAAGTGCTTACGCTTTCGGAGCTGAAAAAAGCGCCTGACAGTATACTCACACCGGCAGAAAAAAAGCAAAGGTATGCCCGTAATTATATCGACAGCATGAATGCGATCAGGCTTGGTTCAGATTTTAAAGAACCCGAAAATATTTTTGCAAAAAGGGCAGCGTTTACTGGTAATAACAGCATAAAAGACCCGGCTTTTTATCAATTCAAAGAAAGCCCTGGTATCAAAGAAAAAATTAACCGCTATGCCCGGTTCCTTGACCAGGTGTACAGTGAGCAGCAACAGGATAGTCTTGGTCAGTTATACAACTGGAAGAAGAGCCCGGGTAAATGGATCGCCGGCAAAGAACTTTTCCGGTTTTTAGAAAATAACCCCGCTAAAATATTTTTAGGCGGCGGCATGGCTAATTTTTCTTCCCGCCTGGCATTTAAAGCTACCCTGTTGAACATAGCCGGCAGGTACCCTGAAAAGCTGGAATACGTCAACCCAGACTTTCTTTATAATCATCTTTTCATTTATCTCTATTATCATTCCCAGGAACAAAGCAAGCATGAAGCCAGCAATACCCCGGATGCTGTTTACTACCAGGTGATGGGTGAGTATGGTATCATTGGCCTGTTGTTATTATTGGGTTTATATTTTGGTTTTTTTCTACGGCATACCCGTAAAATGAGTTTTGGTTTGCCCATAATTCTTGTATTGGCCGGTGCATTCTTTGCCGAGTACTGGTTTGAGCAATTCTCTGTTGTGGTATTATTTGAACTCTTATTCTTTCTCGATATGAAAGACCTGCGCAGGGAGGGGCAGACCGCATGAGTACACCGCTGATCACTGTATTGATGCCTGCTTATAATACAGAAAAATATATCGCGGAAGCCATTGCATCTGTTCTGGATCAAACATTCATTGATTTTGAATTACTGATCATCAATGACGGATCAGCTGATAAAACCGTACAGGTGATCAACTCTTTTACAGATCCCCGGATCCGGCTGATCAATCAAACCAACCAGGGCATTGCTGCAGCATTGAACATCGGGCTCTTAAATGCAAGGGCTGAGCTGATCGCACGTTTTGACGCAGATGATATTTGTATGCCGGACAGGCTGATGCTTCAATACAAATTTTTATCAGTTCACCCGGATCATATCATTGTAGGATCTGACGCAGATTTTATTGACATGTATGGCGACTTTGTTTATACCCGGAGACTGCCCGCACATACCAATGAAGAGATACAGGAGCTCACCGGGAACAAGTGCCCGTTCATCCATTCGGCAGTTATGTTCCGCAAGACGCCCGTTATGGAGGCAGGTGGGTATAATGTTCACGCCCATGCATTCGAAGATCTTTTGTTGTGGTCGAAAGTGCTTAAGCAGGGTAAGGCTTATAACCTTTCGCAAAAATTATTACGGGTAAGGTTAAACCCATGGTCGATCAGCATTGATGATAAATGGTGGACGAAGCGCTTCCGCGAAATACTGACCGGGTCCATCCGCAGCGGCGATATAGCCGAGCCTGAAGGGCAGGAGTTATTGAACATCTTAAAAGAAAGAAACAATCCCAAAATAAAAGAAGGCTCCTATTATTCATTGCTTGGGAAAAAATATTTATGGGACAATCACCAGCCTGTAAAAGCAAGGTTCAATTTAAAGAAAGCGATTCGTATTCACCCGGCACGACTGGACAGCTATGCAATAATGGCTTTAAGTTTTTTCCCAAGGGAATTTATTAACTGGATCTATAAAAGAAAGCTTGATAAAATCTAAGTAATGAAATTCAGTTCGATCTTATTCATGATTTGCCTGGCCGGCCCTGGGTGCCGCGATACGGACAAAGCGATTGCCCCGGCCGATCTGCCGTTGATACCCCGGCCGGTAAGTTCAACGCTGCTTAAGGATTCTTTCCTGCTTACAAATAAGACCATGATCTTAATTGATGAAAATCCTGGTACACGAAATGCAGCGACCTGGCTACAGGCTTTTTTGCAAAAGTCAACTGGATATAAAAATGAATTACAGCAAAGCGAGGGTGTTGTTCCTTCGATCCACCTTTCCATCAATAAAAAAGCTGATGAAGAGATCAAAGATGAAGGCTACCGGCTTACCGTTCATGCCGATAATATTTTTATCAATGCCAATAAACCTGCCGGGTTGTTTTATGGTATACAAACCCTGCTGCAATTATTACCTGCAGCAATTGAATTAACAGCGACGCAGCAACTAATACAATGGAAGATCCCTTGCGTGGAAATAACAGACTATCCCCGCTTTGCCTGGAGAGGATTGATGCTTGACGTGAGCCGCCATTTTTTTTCTGTAAAAGAACTGAGGCAAATGATAGATGAGATGGCAAGGTATAAGTTTAACAGGTTGCATTTGCATTTAACAGATGATAACGGTTGGAGAATTGAAATTAAATCTCTTCCTGAGTTAACCAAAACAGGCGCATGGAGAGTGGGTCGTACAGGTTGGTGGGGCGTGAGACAGTCTCCCGGGGAAGACGAAGCCAATACTTACGGCGGATTTTATACCCAGGATGAGATAAGGGAGCTGGTGAGTTATGCAAGGTCCATGTCAATTGAGATCATTCCCGAGATCGACGTGCCGGGTCATAGCCTGGCAGCCATTGCATCATACAGGCACTTATCCTGTACAAAACTTGGTTATAAAGTAAATCCCGGCAGTAAGTTCTATGGAACAGACGACAATGCGCTTTGCGCAGGGAATGATTCTACTTATGAGTTTCTTAAAAAAGTTTTTACAGAAGTAGCAGCATTGTTCCCTTACGAATACATACATGTGGGGGGAGACGAGTGTTTTAAAGGTTTCTGGAAAAGCTGCGCCGTTTGTAAAAACATAATGAAAACAGCAGGCCTTAAAGATGAAACGGAACTGCAAGGTTACTTTTTTAAAAGACTAGAAAAGATCGTAGAAGCAACCGGCAGGAAAATGATCGCTTGGGATGAGGTACTGGAAGGCGGAAATGCTGTTGACGCCACGGTGATGAACTGGCGGAATACAGAAGGAACATCTGCAGCTATCAAAAAAGGGCGTGCTGTTATTGTCGCTTCTAAAGACTATACCTACCTGGATTACTACCAGGGTGATCCCCATGCAGAGAAACCGTCTTTTGGTATGCTCAGGTTTAAAAAGGTCTATGAATTTGAACCCGTGCCTGAAGGAACGGATGACCATTTTGTTTTAGGAGGGCAGGGTAATTTATGGAGTGAATTTGTTCCTGAATTTTCTCATGCCGAATATATGTTATGGCCACGGTCTTTTGCATTGGCAGAAACACTATGGTCAGCCAAAGGAAAAAGGAACTGGGACGATTTCACCAAACGTACAGCACATCATTTGCAGCGGTTAAAAAATGCGGGGATAAATTATTCTTCCAGTTTTTATGATGCTATGGTACATGTTTCCAAAAATGAAAAGGGTAGGATCGAGATCAGCTTAGACACGGAATTAGATTCCGCTAAGATCTATTATTCATTTGGTGAGACGATCCCTGATCAACATTCGAAGGAATATAAGAGAGGAGAGAAGCTTCTGTTCCCGGAGAACGCAGGGTTTTTCAGGGTTGTTACTTATAGAGATATGCAGCAGCTGGGCAAGGTACTGGTGCTGCCCCTGTATGAATTGGAAAGAAGGATAGCTGAGCAAAAATCTTAAATAAATGAAAGTAGTTTTTATTACAAGATCAACATTGTACACGGTACCGGGAGGGGATACCGTGCAGGTGGAAGAGACTGCCCGTCATTTGCGTAAGATAGGAGTGGAGGTGGATATCAGGAAGACCAATGAAAGCATAAGCTATGCGGGGTATGACCTGCTGCACTTTTTTAATATCATCCGCCCTGCAGATATTTTGGTACACATTAAAAGATCGGGAAAACCTTTTGTTGTTTCAACTATACTGATCGACTATTCAGACTATGATAAACAGCAGCGCCGTGGAGTGGCAGGAAAACTGTTTAAGCTTTTGCCGGCCGACGGCATTGAATATGTAAAAACAATGTACAGGTCTTTGCTCGGGCGTGATAAATTAATGAGCACTTCGTATTTGTGGAAGGGTCAGCGTCGCAGCATACAGGAGATTTTAAGAAAAACAAAAGCCGTGCTGGTGCATGGGGAAAAAGAATATACCGACCTGGTAAGATGGTATCGTGTTGCACCCCCATTCGCTATTGTTCATAATGGCGTGAATACAGAATTGTTTCAAACGGCGGAACCTGTGCACAGGGAAAATGATACGGTGCTTTGCGTGGCCAGGATCGAGGGCATAAAAAATCAATATAACCTGGTAAAGGCATTGAATGGCACAGGGTATAAATTATTGCTGATCGGTGATCCTGCCCCGAATCAAAAAAAATATTACCGGCAATGTAAAGAGATCGCTGCTAACAATGTATCGTTCATTGGCCATTTGCCGCAGGAACAACTCGTAAATTATTATGCCGCCGCAAGGGTTCATGTACTGCCGAGCTGGTTCGAAGTGTGCGGGCTTTCTTCACTGGAGGCAGCCGCCATGGGATGCCGTGTAATAATAACCGACAATGGTTATGCAAGGTCCTATTTCAACGACACAGCTTTTTATTGTGATCCAGGCAAGCCTGCAAGTATCCTGCAGGCGATAAAAAAAGCAATGACGGCGGATAACAACGGAACACTCCAATACAATATTACCCATAACTATACCTGGCAAAAAACGGCTGAAAAAACCTTTTCTGTTTACAAAAAATACATTGAACAATGAATGCATTGAACATTGCAATAATCGGGTCAAGAGGGATCCCTAATTACTACGGAGGATTTGAACAAATGGCACAATACCTTGCCGTAGGGCTTTTGAACAAAGGCCACCAGGTGACGGTGTACAATTCGCACACGCATCCATACCAGCAAAAAGAATGGCACGGCGTTAAGCTCATTCATTGCTATGATGCGGAAAGCAGGATCGGTACAGCCGGGCAGTTCGTTTATGATTTCAACTGTATCATGAACGCGAGACGAAATAAATACGACATCATTTTATTTCTTGGCTATACCAGCAGTTCGGTATGGGGCAGGTTATTCCCAAAGAATTCGGTCATCATTTCCAATATGGATGGCATGGAATGGAAAAGGGATAAGTATTCAAAACCTGTGCAGCGGTTCTTAAGGTATGCCGAAAAACTTGCGGTAAAGTACAGCCAGTATTTTATTGCTGATTCTACTGTCATTCAATCTTATGTGGACAAGAAGTATAATGTTAACAGCAAATACATTCCTTATGGCGCCGAGATCTTTGCGAATAAGAATGAAGAGGTACTGGCTAAGTATGGCGTTACCAAAAACCATTACCATATGCTGATGGCCAGGATGGAGCCGGAGAATAATATTGATATGATATTGCAGGGGTTTCATATGAGCAATTCGGATAAGACATTTATAGTAGTTGGCAACATCAATAATTCCTACGGTAAGCTCATTTATAAAAAATATTGCAGCGATGACCGCATACGTTTTGTAGGCGCCATATTTGACGCCGAGATCACCAATACACTCCGGGCCTTTTGCAGGCTGTATTTTCACGGGCATACGGTAGGAGGAACCAATCCTTCATTGCTGGAGGCTATGGCAAACGGCTCTATAATCGTGGCGCATG
>DATHEH010000315.1:0-5933 GCA_035318685.1 Ferruginibacter sp. | reverse complement strand
CCGCGAGTTCATTGGGAGACCAGCTAGGCAATATCTCCCTGGCGAAATGCATTGCAACAGCAAATGATGTAAGCAGCAATGTAAATACGCATGGCGGCATTACGGGTTTCTATGCTTTCAGGGGTGTTTGCCACCAGGTTGCCAACCGGGTATTGTATGCAACGGGTACCGGCACCACTCCCCCGCTCACCGTAAAAAATGCGAAGGGTTATGCCATTTCTCATTTTTTATACGGAACCTATGGCAGGGGGCTTACTGCTGAATTCAAAGCAAGGGTAGCAAAATGCAACGGGAACCCTGCGTACGCAGAAGATGAACGATCGTTTGAAGAAATGCAGCTCAAAAATAACCTGGCAGCAAATTACAAACCTTATATGCTGGATAGTTTAGTAGCCATTCAAAACGAGATGCACCGGTTTATGGATGGAATGGAAGAGCAGGTCAATAGCAAAAAGATGACGATCGTTCAATATTGCACCGCCGTGAATAAAAAACTGACCGATGTGTTTCAAAAACGTGTGGTACGGATCGTAGGCGCTGGTGCGTATACGGGTATGTTTGGCCTTCCCCCTGGTGAACCCGTGCTGGCAACAGACCTGGAAATAGCTAAACAGGAAGATGCAAAAAGATAAATTACCCGCATAAGGAATCATGAACAAGGAACAAGGAATTTTGAACAAGGAACGAAATGATCATTACTTCAGCATTCGATATTCCTTGTTCCTTGTTCGATATTCGATTAATGCCTACTGTCGCAGTTGCAAGAAATTTTGAACAAGGAACGAAATGATCATTACTGCAGCATTCGAGATTCCTTGTTCCTTGTTCGATATTCGATTAATGCCTACTGTCGCAGTTGCAAGAAATTTTGAACAAGGAACGAAATGATCATTACTTCAGCATTCGATATTCCTTGTTCCTTGTTCGATATTCGATTAATGCCTATTTTGTAACTAACTTTTCCCAATGGCCACTGTATATATCATATTAGCAGGTTTAGGTTTTTTACCTTTTATTATCGTGCTGTATAAAATGAGAAGGGTTCAGAGAATGAAAAGAGAGGGTATTAAAACGATGGCGATCGTTCGGGGAATATCCGGTTCACCGGGTGCGAAATTGTCCGGCATGGTCATAGATTATTTTATCGAAGACAGCAACCAATGGATGAGGAAACAACTTACCGTTGCAGGAATGCCCTATTCCGTGGGTCAGGAACTGCCTGTATATTATGACAAAAAACATCCTCATAAAATGGTGCTCGATCCGGGAAAAGGCTCCATCGTGATGATAATTTTTACTTTGCTGATCGCAGCCTTTGTTATTGCGGCCTGTTTTTTTATCAACAAAGACCTGGCGAACGGAACACTGTGATAGACCGATCGATGGGGGAGTATTGAACATGGAATAATGAACAGGGAACAAGGAATTAAGAAGTGGTCATCAGTTCGTTGGTTAAATAAGCCTGGTCTTAAAAAAAGATATCTTTATCATTTACCCTACTGGCCTACTGGCGCAAGTGTTCCTACCTCAATTCCAAATTAATTAAACGAGACCCCATAGGCTCACTTGTGCCGCTCTAAATCTTCCGGACTGTGTCCGGTGTACAAACGGCCAGCGAAACATTGCCGATAACACAAACGGCAAAAAAAAACTATTTTTATCCTTTATATTTATGGCAAACAATACATCCCAGCATATCTTAGGAACGGCAGCAAATCTCCTGGGATTTTGCCTTTTTGTTATTACTTCCTTACATATTTCTGACACTTCGAAAACCAGTATTATTGATGAGTTCACATCGTTTATTGCGTTATCGCTTGCGATCTCCTGCTTATTTTCATTTATTTCCATCCGCACCCAAAACCAGGCAACAGAGAAACGATTTGAAACGATCGCAGATTATTTATTCATTACTTCCATGGCGGGTATTGTAATAATTATTTTACTACTCGTCTTTCAATTCATAAAATAGCCGGCGGATCCATTTCAATCGTTTTTTTTGCATTCATTTTCCACCCACCGTCTATCATCCGATTTTGATGTGCCCTTTTTAAAAATCCAAATTGTGCCGGCACAAAATTAAAAATGAAAAAAAAGCACAAAAAGATCAAATGTCTTTTCAGCACAATGTGATCAGTCCGCTTGCCGGACTAACTTTGCATTTAAATCGAAATTTCGTTTCTTTATCCTGCGTAAGCTGCTGTTAGAAGTCTGCAAACTATAAACCGATACTACTATGCTGCAAAAAGGACAAACTCCACCCGATATCTCGGTGAACTCCGTAAGTGGCCGGCCTGTTTCTCTTAATGCATTAAGGGGTAAAAAGGTCCTGGTAAAATTCCACCGCTTCAGCGGCTGCCCGGTTTGCCGGTACCAAACACATGAATTAATAAAACGACAGCCCGAGCTGAATGCCGCCGGCATCGAGACCCTGCTGTTCATGCACAGCAGCAAGAATAAGATCCTTGCCAATTTCAAAGAAGTGGAAGGCTTGCATATCATAGCTGATAAAGAGAAAGTGTTTTACAATAAGTACAGCTCAGCGTTTTCGTGGAAGAAGCTTTTTAATTTATCCACCTGGGGGGCAACATTTGCTGCTATCTTCAAAGGTTTCTTTCCCCATTTTGATAAGTTTGAAGGAGGTGTTACCGGTGTTCCCTCGGATTTCCTGCTGGATGAAACCGGCAATATCAAGGCACTTAAATACGGCAAACATTATGGCGACTCATGGACCGTTGAAGAGGTATTAAATATGGCTGGCCGGTCTTAACAGCTTCTCCGCGGTTGCTACCCCCTTCGCCAACAGCAAACGCCATGGCCTGGTCTTCGACGAACACGAATAAATGAAGGAACGGTTCCGCTGGTTGGAAACCACGCCGGGTCATACTAAAGTGTTTTTACATTTCAAACAAAATTTCGTTCCTTTAAACGGGATCTGCCATGAACTATGAACTATCTCCCATGAACCATTAACTATACACCACTAACCAATAACTAATGCTGCGATACTTAATAGTCCTGTTTTGTTTTCCCCTACTGGCGGCTGCACAAAACAAACCCCGGTTTGAAAAGGATACCCTTTATACCTCCTGCGGCTATAAGATCTATACAGGTCAATCACTTCAATTGGGTAAGGCACTGGACAGGGACGGGTTCAGGTATATCTCACCCGGGAATGGTAGTACGTACCGCTCGCTGGAAAATAATACCATCCTCGTAACGGAAATATTTAATACAAACCTTACCGTACCCGGCAATGGATCCATTGAACTTGCCGGTAAAATAACTTATCGTGACGGTTCCAAAGGAAAGGTCAGCCTCAGGCTGTTATTTGATAAAGCCATTGGTAATTTCCAGCCCGGCAAGCCTGGCGAACTCATTGTTCCGGAACAATACCGGGTACCATCGTCAACGAAATATTTGTCCCCCGATCCGTCCTTTGACTATGATACGCTTTACACGTCCTGCGGGTATAAGATCTATCCCGGGCAGTTATTACAATTCGGAAAGGCTACGGGTGGAAGACAGCGCTTCAACTATGTTAATATAAAAACCCGCACAATGCCCGGCACGCTGCAGAATAACCAGGTATTGATAAACAAATTAACCGACTATGGTATTTCGAAGCTGGGGAATGGTTATATCACTATCATGGGCACTTTGTATGTCAACAATAATGAGCGTGGTCCCATTGAGCTGCATGTTGCTTTTGACCTTGCGATCGAGAACCTGCCCGGCATACCCAGCGAGATCGTAGTGCCGGAGCGTTTCCGCAAGCGTCGGCAACCCGACCCCGAAAAGGATATTGCCAGGATAAACCGCCTCTACGAAGACGATATCATCAGCAGGGAAGAACTGGATGCAGTAAAGGAATGGTTGCTGAAACAGTGAAAGAACAGCGAACAAGGAATAATGAACAAGGAATTTAGAAGTAATGATCATTTCGATCATCATCCAACATTCCTTGTTCCTTGTTCGGCACAACTGTCCCTACCGCAATTCCAAACTAATTAAACAGGATCCTGGAGGGTCACCCGGGCTGTTCTGGATCTCTGGCACAGTTGGCATATTAAATCCAGTTTGGAATTTTCAATAAAGTTTACGTTCTTTAATAAGCCGCAACAGCAGCGGTGAAAGGGAACTGAATAAATTAAAAACAAAGTATAAATATGTCAGCTAACAGCGTAACACTACACAGGGTTATTAAAGCAAGCCCGGAAAAGGTCTTCCGTGCTTTTACAGATGCTAATGCCCTTTCAGCCTGGCTTCCTCCTTATGGATTTTTAGGTACCGTTCACCATATCGACGCAAGAACGGGAGGTAATTATAAAATGTCTTTTACCAATTTCTCCACAGGCAACAGTCATTCTTTTGGCGGCGAATACCTGGAGATCAAAGCAAATGAATTTATAAAGCATACGGACAGATTTGATGACCCGAATTTGCCCGGTGAAATGATCACTTCGATCTGGTTAAAAAAAGTTTCCGCCGGTACTGACCTGAAGATCATCCAGGAAGGTATCCCTGCTGTTATACCTGTTGAAATGTGTTACCTGGGATGGCAGGAATCATTGGAAAAACTGATAAAATTAACAGAACCTGAGATCCCCGATGCAGGATAGCGATAAAGAGAAGGAATCATTAACCCTGGTATTTAGATCAGCATTATGAAAACTTCACTAATAATTGTTTTGTTCACTTTTCATTTATCGGCAATTTTTGGACAACCCAAAAAAGGAGTTGACTACTTAGCCATTTTAGGAAGGGCAGCTGAATATAATAATACCAGAAGTGAACTACCCAGGTTTACCTACCAGTCATCAAACGACCCGGTACTTGTGTCCTTAAGAAAAAGATTCAACCTCGATTCGGTTGCAGGTTTTGGAAACGAAGCTTCACGACTATTAAATTTATTGCATTGGATACATAATACGGTTAGTCATGACGGTCAAAATGAAAGCGGGATCAAAGAGATCAATGCAGACAAAATTATCACTGCTGCAAAATACGATCGTAAAGGCGTGTCGTGTGGCGAGTTGGCCACGGCCCTCAACGATTGCTACCTTGCCATGGGCTGGAGATCAAGGAAAATATACTGCTTTCCCAAAGACAGCCTGAAAGATGATGGCGATTCTCATGTGATCAACATCGTTTATTTATCCTCGAAAAAGAAATGGATCTGGGCAGATCCTACCAATGACGCTTATGTAATGGATGAAAAGGGTGAACTATTGGGAATAGAAGAGGTCAGGGAACGGTTAATAACCGGGAAGCCATTGATCGTCAATCCCGATGCCAACTGGAATCGTAAAAGTTCTATGACCAAAGAATATTATCTTGATGTGTACATGGCAAAAAATCTTTACAGGTTTTATTCCCCGTTGAACAGCGAATATGATTATGAGACCTGGGACCAAAATAAAAAAGTGCTGTACGTTTATCTTTACCCGCTGGACTATAATAAGAAAACGGTTTTTAAAACCGATGCTTATTACAATGAAAGACTAAAAACGACCTTTACAACTTACAATATTTATGATCAGAAGCTTTTTTGGCAGACACCCGCAGACGATTAAGCACGCCCCCCCTCCTATACCCGGCCAGGTATTCCAGGTTAACTAAGCCTGGCCCCTGAACCAGCATCCTGCTCCAGGCCTGCCGGACTGTGTGGTATTTCCATAGTAACTTTAAGAAAAATAAAAAATTGCAAATTTCCCCCGGAAAACTGCAACGTTTTTTCCCATTGCTGATTATACCTAAAAGAGAAGTGTATTTTGAATGAAGAGCAGTTGCTTAAAGATATTGAAAACGACTCTCAGAAATTCGGAGAGGTATATGAGGCATTTCACAACAAGATCTTTGGATATGTTTATAGAAGGACTACAGATTATGAAGCAGCCGGCGATATCACTGCTGAGACATTTCTGAAAGCT
>DATHEH010000314.1:0-2410 GCA_035318685.1 Ferruginibacter sp. | reverse complement strand
ATTGAACTGGATGAAGAAGATGTTGTAAGACACAGGTTGGTTAAGCAGATCATTAAAGCATACAATAAGGATGACGTTAAAGCCCCTGAGCCAAAAAAGATTCCCTAACCCAATTGATTCTGCTAACCCATACTTTATGCCGGGCCCTGTGGCCCGGTTTTTTATTGCCTCCCGTATAAAATAATAATTTTAAAACTGGAAAATAAAATTAAATTTGGTGCTTATCCGCACGGGTAGTCCGTAAGGTGTAAACCAAAAATTAACGTTATGAAAAAAATGTTTTTGATCCTGGTGGCGTTCGCTGCTATCTGTACCAGCAGTTGCAACAACAACAATGTTGCAGCAAGTGGTGATCCAAAAAAAGTTTTGACCAGCTTCTTTGATGCCATGGCAAAAAAAGATATCACTACTGCCCGTAAATTAGCAACAGCTGACAGCAAGGGAACCTTTGATATGCTGGAGATGGGTATGAAGATGGCAGACAAAACCGATACCGCCTCCATGGAGCAATTCGATAACAGCAGGATGGAAATGGGGGAAGCAAAGATCAGCGGCGACCAGGCTACGGTTAATGTAAAAGAGAAAAAAAGCGGGGAGGCTGTTGATTTTGTATTAAAAAAAGAAGCTGGTGAGTGGAAAGTTGCTATGGACATGGCAACCCTGATGAGCATAGGCATGCAGAAAATGAAAGAAAAAGGTGTGACCGAAGCCCAGATGGACAGCCTGCGCATGGGTATTGATGAAATGAAAAAACTGAATACAGATTCAATCCGGGAAATAATGAAAAAGGGCATGCAGGCCCTGGATTCCGTGAAGTAGAAAATGAACTAACCCTTTTTATAAAAGTATAAAAAAGCGTCCCGGTATTAACGGGATGCTTTTTTATTTATGAGCGGCTGTATGGATACGGGAAAGATCTTTAACTTCAAGTATGCTTAAAAAAATATTACCCGCGCTATTGATCGTTACCTGCCTGCTTTCCTGCAGCAGTCCTGATACCCTTGCACCAACAGCAGCTGTTGACGGCATGATCAACGCCATGAAGAGTGGCGACTTTGAAAAAACAAAGAAATTTATTTCCAGGAATGATGTGGCCATGTTGGAAGCAGGCGAAAGGTTCATGAGCAGCATAGACCCTGACGGTATAAAAAAGATGAAGGAAAAAATGGCGGCTGATTTCAGGGAAAAAGCAAAAAGTATAAGCTACAAATTGCAGCATGAAAAGATCAACGGCGATAAGGCCACTGTTGAAGCAGAGGTAACCGGGAACGGAAAAGCAGGTTCACATACTTTTAACCTGGTAAAAGAAGAGGGTGACTGGAAGATTGCCCTGTCTGAATCCCGGGACATGTTCAACAGCATGAAGGGAGACATGGGTCGCGATAAGCCAACCCTGGAAGGCGGGCTGGAAAAATTAAAAAGCATGCCCCCCGATTCCCTGAAAAAAATGCTGGATTCCATGAAGAGTAAAATGAAAATAAACTGAGAGGTTATACATGTTTATTTTTATGCTCCTTTGTTCCTATGTGTTTCAAAAAAAATTAGTTGGGTAGGAGACCCGGGACCAGGGATGCTTTTTTATTTAGGATAAAGATGTTTAACTTTAAGTATGCTTAAGAAAATATTATCCTGCTTATTGGTTTTTACCAGCCTGCTCTCCTGCAACAGTAACGCCGAAAAGGACCCTGTTGACGACATCGGGGTGGCCAGGACCTTCATCCGCAATATCCTCGACAACAATTTTAATGAAGCCGAAAGATTCCTGCTGAAAAATGAAACTAACCAGCAATATTTTGAAAGGTTCCGGCAAACTTATAACGCACAGGGTAAAGACAAACTGGAAAAATACAAGGCGGCGGATATCACCATCTATGAAGTAACCAATGTGAGCGACAGCGTTACTATTGTTAACTATAGCAACAGCTATATAAAAGACTCAAAGAGTAAAGTAAAGCTTGTTCGTATCAACGGCAAATGGCTGGTTGATCTTCAATATACGTTCTCGGGCAATTTATAAAATCGGCATGCTGAAAAATATTTTACTTGTTGGATTAGGTGGCGGCATCGGTTCCATACTCCGTTACTGCAGCAGTTTGCTCATCAATTCAAAATATTTTCCCTGGTCAACCTTTCTTGTAAATATCATGGGAAGTTTTATCATCGGGCTGGTAATAGCATTTAGCCTAAGGGACGGGTCATTCTCCAATAACTGGAAATTATTTTTAGCAACCGGGATTTGCGGCGGCTTTACTACCTTCTCCGCTTTTTCGGCCGAGAATTTAACGCTCTTTCAAAACGGCAAATATGGAATGGCCATACTCTATATGATCCTAAGTTTTGTTTTGGGAATCATTGCTGTCTTTCTTGGCTACCAGCTGGCAATTAAAAATTAATATTAAAGATTTAAAAA
>DATHEH010000313.1:0-6707 GCA_035318685.1 Ferruginibacter sp. | reverse complement strand
TAATTGAACTGCGGCCACGGTTACCAAAGATCAAAGTGAAGCTGCTCCCGGGTTCCGTTTGAAGGGTGGTTTTAATAATGGAGATCACGGGCGTGATGCCGCTGCCCGCAACAAAAGCTACATACTGCTTGTTGTTTTCTTTTTTTAATGGAGTATTAAATTTTCCTGTTGGAGGCAGTATGTCAAGTTCATCCCCATTTTTAAGGTCATTATTTGCATAGGAGGAGAATTTCCCACCTTCTACCTTTTTTACCGCCACCCTTAATTCGTTTTCAAAAGGAGCAGTGCAAATAGAATAGGAACGTCGGATCTCCTCACCGTTAATACTTTTTTTGATGGTAATGTTTTGTCCCTGGGCAAATTCAAAATCTTTTTTTAACTCGCCGGGAACAGTGAATGCAATGGAAACACAATCCGGGGTTTCTCTTTTTACTTCCTTTACTTTTAATTTATGAAAATGAACAGCCATAAAAATTATTTTATCATACCTTTCAATAAATGATTCACCATATCATCTTCCAGCTCCTGTACACCTACATTCTTTTTGTGCCGCTGCCAGAATTCAAGTCCCCTTACTGCAGATAGGATCGTCAATACAGAAACATAGGGGTTGCTGGTTTTTAAATCTTTTGTTTTTATGCCTGATTCGATCAATGCCACGAGGCGTTTTTCGTAACCACGCCGCTGGTTCAGGAAATTACTTAAATATGGTTCTTTTAAATGTTTCCATTCGTGGTTGGCAACAAAAACCTCGTCAAAATTATTCAGCATCATCCGTATATGGAACCGAATGATATTTTCGATCATTGTAACTGTATTTTCACCCGTATTTTCTGTAGTATCCAGGTAAGTAGTGAACTCATTGGCAACTTTAAAACAGATCGCCTGCAATAACTCAGTTTTTGACCCAATATGGTTATAAAGGCTCGGTGCTTCAACCCCTACAGCTTCGGCCAACTCCCTCATTGAAGTGGAGGAATACCCCTTATCTTTAAACAGGGCAGAGGCTTTTTGCGTAATTACATCTCGTTTGGTAGCGTTTTTCCCGGGCTTTATCTTAGCCATGTAAACTTTTTACAAAACTAACACTTATTAGCTTTTTTATACTGGTTTTTAAATATTTACCCGTTGTGATGAGGTTAAAAAAAAGGAGTTTCGGCTCTGCAAACGGGCAAAAAACGACCTAAACAGGTGTTTTTTATGCCCTAATTACAAGCATTTTTAAAATATGTGTACCCGTAAAGTTCACTGTTAATGAGGGAAGCAGCCAAAAATGACCTGAAAAAGCTTCCTTGAGAAAAAATAAATTATGATAATATGAAAAAAATGCTAATTTTACAGCCTGCTCGTTTATCTAAATTTCTCCAATCTTATTTAAAACCTATTCTGGAATATCAATTATGATGACTCCATAGGTATATAATCTAATTAATTAAATCTATTAATAAATAATTCTAACTTTTTTCTTGTGGTTTCAGAGGTAAGCAAGGCCGGAGATTTTTATCTCTGGCCATCTTTTTTATAAGATGTGACCTATTCTATTGCCGTATTTAAAAAGTCGATCAGCGGCTTCATAGCCCGGAAGGTTTTGGCAACATCCTTTACAAAATTTTTATTTTGGACTTCTGCATCAGTAAAAGACCTGCTTACAATAAAATTTTTCATTTTCAGGTATCCAATGGCGGGGTTACTATCGTCATAACCTTTTGGCGGCCTTATTAAACTGTCCTCACTGCTTACTCCACCGGTAAACATTTTTTTGAATTCAGTGTTTCTGCTTAACTTTTTCCATTCATCAAAATTGTAATCGATCTCCTGCCGTATTTTGGCAAGATCAGGCGGTATTGGCTGCCACATACCTCCCGCAGCAAAGCTCCTGCCTGGCTCAATGTGCAGGTAATAGCCCGCGCCATTGCTTTTTTTCCCGCCTTTATTGAAGTACCCAGCCATGTTACTTTTGTAGGGTGTCTTGTCTTTACTGAAACGGATATCCCGGTTAATGCGGAAAACACATTCTTTAACGGAAAGCGTGCCAACGGGATTATCAAATACAGCAATAGCGGCAATGACCTGTGCAAGGAAAAAATGAAAATCCAGCCTGGCACTCTCGTATTGATCCCGGTTCTTATCAAACCAGGCTTTGTTATTATTTTTTTTAAGGTCTTTCAGGAATTTTATAACTGATGGCTGAAGCATATGATATTTTTAAAAGAAGCGAATTTACTTAAAATAAAAAAGGGAATGGTATAACCAATTCCCTTTAAATAGTATTCGTGCCTGGGGTCACTTTATTCTTCCCCAATTCTCCCCGCTTTTAATGCGGTATAAGGTCATTTCACTTACTTTATATTTGGCCGCAAGCTGCTTGTAAGTGAGCTTTCGTTTGGGACTTTTAATGATATCCTTGATGGCCTTGACCTGTGTAGCGTTAAGCTTTAAGCCTACTGTACGGTTGGCCTGGCGTTTTTTATAAGCAATTTTTTCAGGACTGTTTTGCTGGTGTGAACTCACCGTATCCAGCGTAGCCCATTTCAAATTTTTAAAATGGTTGTCTTTCTTTTTATGGTTTACATGGATCACATATTTATATTTTGCAGAAGGTTTTTTGCAAAATTGCTTTGCCACCTCACGGTGAATATAAATGGTACCATTACCATTTTCTACATGAAGGTTTAATGTTTTGTAACCCGAGGTTAGTGATCCATTCAATAATTTGCCATCTTTTTCTACATGTTGGCTAAAGCTTGCTGCACGGCCATGGGATGAAACTGCATATTTTTTGCGAAGTTGTTTATGGCCGCTGAAGAGAATTTGTTTCCAAACTTCGCCGGGAGTTTTTTTAATCATAATAATATGATTTAAAAAGTGATATCGGGCCACACCGCCTGCCCGTAATTAGAAAAGGCCTCACTATAAATATAATGTTTTTTTTCTCTAACCAGGTAGCATTTTTAAAAATTCTTCCTCGCTGATAATTTTTACGCCGGGTAGCTTTTTTGCCTTTTCAAGCTTGCTTCCGGCATCCTCTCCAACAACCAGGTAATTAAGCTTACTGCTTACACTGCCGATTATTTTGCCACCGCTTTTTTCCACCATTTCTTCGGCTTCACTTCTTTTTAATTTAGCCAGGCTGCCTGTAAAGAGGAAGGTAAGTCCTGTGAGTTCACCGCTGGCAGCCAACTCTTTTTTTTCATTTTTCAATTGTACGCCCAGGCTTTCAAGTTGTTGCAGTAAGAGCAGGTTATCTTCGTTATGAAAAAATCCGTAAACACTTTTTGCAACCTTAACACCTATATCTTCCAGTTCCTGCAACTGCTCTTCGGAAAAATCGCCAAGTTGAAGAAGATGGCCTGCCGCATGAGCCAGGGTCTTAGCTGTTGTTTCACCAACATATCGTATGCCTAAGGCATAGATGATACGGTGTAAGGGTTGCTTCTTCGATGCTTCTATTGCCTCCTGCAGTTTTGTAATGGATTTCTCCCCAAAACCACCAAGATTACTTATTTTATCATAGGGTAAGTTGTAAACCCCGGGAATGCTTTTTAATATTCCCAGCTCATAGAACTTACGCACATTGGCCTCGCCAAAACTGCGGATGTCCATGGCATCTTTACTTACAAAATGAATGATGCCTTCTACAATATGGGCAGGACAGGTAAGGTTGATACAGCGCCAAACCGCGTCTTCTTCGGGTTTGTATAAAGCATCATGGCAAATGGGGCAATGGGTGGGAAATTTGATCTTCTTTTCGGTTCCTTTTCTTAACTCGGCAAATGATTTTACAACCTGTGGTATCACATCTCCACTCCGTTCAATTAAAATGCTATCGCCAAGCATCAGGTCTTTTTCCCTGATGTATTCTTCATTATGGATAGAGATGCTCCCTACGGTAACACCGCCAACCTGCACCGGTTCTATCTTGGCAACGGGGGTTACAGCGCCTGTTCTTCCTACCTGGAACTCTACCGAGACCAGCTTACTGGTGCCCTGCCTTGCTTTAAATTTAAAAGCAATGGCCCACCGCGGATGGTGTGAGGTCATACCCAACCTGTCCTGCAACCCCAGGTCATTCACTTTTATCACCATGCCATCGATCTCGTAACCCAGGTTATCACGTTCTTTTTCAAATTCATTCACGTGTTCTATTACGGCATCAATACCCCTGAACACTTTCATTTCTTTTTTGGGACTCCTGAAACCAAGGTTCCAGAGCATTTCCAACATAGCACTGTGTGTTTCCGGTTTAAGGTTTTGTGTTTTTTGTTTCGCGGTAGTGGGATGTTCATAGCTCACATGGTATAAAAAGGCTTCCAGGTTCCTGCGGCTCACCTCGGCCGTGTCTTTGATCCGTAAAGATCCTGCAGCAGCATTTCTTGGATTGGCAAGCGGCGGTATCCCTTCTTCTACCAGCGCATCATTGTATTTTTTGAAATTATTTTTATTCATCAATACTTCACCGCGTATCTCAATCTGCTCTATGCCGTAAGAACTGAATTTTGCAGAAAGCGGAACAGACCTGATCTGCTTTATATTCATGGTGATCTCATCACCCGTTTCCCCATCACCTCTTGTGGCGCCGCGTGTTAAAAGATCATTTTCATAGATGAGGGAAATACTGGCGCCATCAAATTTTGGTTCAACGCAGTATTCAATTTCCTTCAGGCCGGAAAGTTCCCTTGCTTTGCGGTCAAAATCAATAAGGTCATCTGCATTGTAAGAGTTTTCCAGCGAAAGCATCGGCACCAGGTGCTGCACTTTAGGAAAATCTTTAATCAAACCTTTACCTACTCTTTGTGTTGGAGAGTCAATGCTTAAGAGGGACGGATCATCCTTTTCCATCTTTTCCAGTAATTTGTAAAGCGAATCGTATTCGGAATCACTAACAAGCGGATCGTTCTGAACATAATACCGGTATTCGTGAAAACGGAGTATGTCACGAAGTGCCGCTATATCTGTAATATTTTTTTTGCTTAACGCAGATTCTTTGACCCCGAGCCATTGCGTAGTTTCTTTCTGCAATTTTTTTACCTGTTCTGCTGTGTACATAAATTCAAATGATAATAAAGATAAAAAATAATCCTTCGGCAGGCGACGGGTGAAGTAATAAAGATTCAGGAAGCCTTAACCTGCTGGAGATGTTTTTGCAGCACCATTTTTAATTGCCGCTTTACGATGGCGCCCATGGTATTGCATTTGGAAAAATAACTGCTGTTGAAATGCCTGTTAAGTTCTTCCCGCAGCATTTTTATTTTATGGTGTTCCGATAGTTCATCTTTGGACATGATGTTAAGCAGTTCCAGCAATTGCTTCCGGCTTTCAAATACACGATGCGCCATGGCTGTCCGTTCTTCTGTCTGGTATTGTTCTATAACGTCTGCGCTCAGGGTTTTCAGTATAAGGTCTACGTATTCAAAATTTTCGCGGTAAAATTGCGGCAGGTACAGGTTCTTTTTTCCTTCATAGCATTGCTGGTCAAAATCTATTGCACGGATCCGGTACTGGTAATCTTCAATATCAGGCGTAATGTCTATCACGAAATTATAGCTCCGCATATCACCCAGCAAGCGGGCAAAGATGCGTTCATTGAATTTTACAAACTCTTTGGCAATGCGGATCTTATTTGTCTCCGGCTGGTTCAGGTAGTCTTCCAGGAAAACGTCGCCGGGTATGCCGGGGATATGTTCTTCTACCAGGGTTTTTTTGTGGTATAAAAAGATAATACGGTTTGGACTGAGCAGGTTTTCCAGTTCAAGTCCATAAATGCGTGACGCATCAGCTGCCTTGACATAGTAATGATCATAATTATCATTGATGCGGTTGATGATACGGATCCTGAAGGGCATACTATTCCCGAATTCGCAGAAGTCTATGCGCTCAACGTCAAGATGTTTGATGAAGCTAAGGTTACCTTCGGTTTTTAATGCGGCGTAGGTCCTTATCAAACCCTCTTTTAAAAATTCCATTTCCTTGAGATCATAAACAGCCGTTTCCCAATGCGTAAGTTTCCCTTTTTTATTTCTTAAGGCGGTGGTGTGCCTGTAATTCAGCAGGTCTTTGTAGGCGATGGGCAATGAGATATTCCTGCCATACTGGTGCAGGTATTTCTGTAAACCTTCGCTCACCGGGAAAAGGTCTTTCTTCATGAGCGGTTTATCCGACTCATTATTTATTTTGGCATTGATGATCTTATCGAACTGCATAAAGTAAAGATACTACTACGCTAATTTTATTGGTTACCCTTTTTATCATTATTACCTATTTTTGAGAACTAAACCAGTATTATGATATCTAAAAAAGCCTTTATCATTTGCGTATTGCTTATTGCCGGTGGCTTGTCGGGTTTTACCTCCTGCAAGTTTCGCCAAAGAGCAGACCTGATCATTCATCATGCAAAAATTTATACGGTGGATGAAAAATTTTCTGTTTCGGAAGCAATGGCGGTAAGGGATGGAAAGATCATCGCCATCGGAACAAATGATGATATCCTGAAGCAATACGAATCTGACCTGGTCAGCGATGCAAAAGGGAAGGCTGTTTTTCCTGGTTTTAATGATGCGCACGCTCATTTTTTAGGATATGGATTCAGTTTGCAAACTGTAAACCTTGTGGATACAGAAAGCTGGGAAGCCGTGCTGGTAAGGGCCCGGGAATTTGCTAAAGGTTTACCTGCGGGCGTATGGTTAACGGGTCGTGGCTGGGATCAAAAT
>DATHEH010000312.1:0-6948 GCA_035318685.1 Ferruginibacter sp. | reverse complement strand
GTCCGCCCCTTTGAATGTTTATTATTATCAAAGGGATTTCCAGCATGACTGCAAGGCCCATGGCTTCACCTTTTAAAGCGATACCCGGGCCACTGCTGGTAGTTACACCAAGGCTTCCACCATAACTGGCACCAATGGCCGATGTAATGGCAGCGATCTCATCCTCTGCCTGGAAGGTTTTAATACCAAAAGATTTATACCTGCTTAATTCATGAAGAATATCACTTGCAGGTGTAATGGGATAGCTGCCTAAAAACAATTGCAACCCGCTTTTTTGCGAAGCTGCGATCAGGCCATAGGAAACAGCCTGGTTACCCATAACAGACCGGTACGTACCCGGATCCATCTTGGCTTTTTCAACCTTATACCTTGTTGTAAAGGTTTCCGTGGTATCGCCATAATTATAACCGGCCTGCAATGCCCTTACATTACTTTCAAATATCTCCGGCTTCTTACCAAATTTTTCTTTGATGAAACCAATGGTACTTTCCATATCACGGTTATACATCCAGTATAAAAACCCGAGCACGAACATATTCTTCGCACGGTCCTTTTCTTTTACACCCATCGTAATATCTTTCAATGCTTCCCTGGTCATCTTGGTAACGTCCATCCTGATCACTTCATAGTTACCCAGGCTTTCATCTTCCAGTGGGTTAACACCTTCAGGATAATTGGCAAGCCGCAGGTTCTTTGCATCAAACCCAGCCTCGTTGGCAATGATCCTGCCGCCGGGCTTCAGTCCCTGCAGGTTGGTTTTTAATGCAGCCGCATTCATGGCTACCAAAACATCACAGGCATCACCCGGCGTAAATATCCGGTCGGATGAAAACCTTAGCTGGTATCCACTCACACCGGGAAGTGTACCTATCGGGGCCCTTATCTCCGCCGGGAAATCGGGAAAGGTTGCCAGGTCAATGCCCAGCATCGCGGTATTGTTGGTGAACTGGCTTCCGGTAAGCTGCATGCCATCACCGCTGTCACCTGCAAATTTTATTACTACGTCACTTAATACTTCCTGTTTACTCATGCCTTGTTTAAATTATATAGCGAAGTTAATTATTTACCTATGTGAAAAAATACAACATTTTGTTCAATTTTTATGGCCGCAGATCAACAATCTGAAATTATTAAATTAGGTTTGTTCAAATTTTTTGAATGTACGACCTGCACGATTTTTTGGAACCCATTTCCCTTCACGAGATAAGTGAAGATAATGGATATACGGATGGACAAATGGCCAAACATATAATGGGCTATGATACAGAAATGCCGGATATTACAGATGCTGACATTGTTTTTGTTGGCATAAAAGAAACCAGGGGGAACGGGACCTTTGATTCCTCCGTTAATGCCGCTGACTGCATCCGAAAGCAATTATATAAACTTCATTACTGGCACACGGATGTACATATTGCCGATATCGGGAATATTAAAACAGGGGCTTCCTTAAATGATAGTTATGCTGCAATAAAAACCGTGCTGGCGGAATTGTTCAGGATGAAAAAAACGGTGGTGCTGCTGGGCGGATCACATGATATTACCCTGGCACAGTATTATGCCTATAAAGAACTGCAGCAGGTTGTGGAAGCCACCTGCATTGATGCAACGATCGACCTGAAGGGAGAAAGTTCTTTACGAAGCGAGAATTTTTTGTTGGAACTGTTAACCAGTGAACCCAACCTGGTAAAGCATTATAACCATATTGGCTTTCAAAGCTATTTTGTACACCCCCGTATGCTGGAAACCATGAACAAGCTTCATTTCGATTGCTTCCGTGTGGGCGCATCTAAAGAAAGCATGGAAGAAATGGAACCCGTTTTACGCAATACCCATTTACTAAGTTTTGATATCAGCGCCATCAAATACAGTGATTCACCCGCCAGCAGGCAAAGCCCTAACGGTTTTTCCGGTGAAGAAGCCTGTACACTCGCCAGGTATGCCGGTATGAGCAATAACATTAATAGTTTCGGCATCTATGGCTACCTCCCCCACCAGGATATGCATGACCTCAGCGCCAGGCAGATCGCCCAGATGCTTTGGTACTTTATTGACGGCAAAAGCAGGAGCAAGCATGAAGCTGCAATGGATGACCGGCATAGCTTCAATGAATACCATACCCGCTTCACCGAAGTAGAAGCAGTTTTTTTACAAAGCAAGAAGACAGGCCGCTGGTGGATGCAATTACCCGATAGCAAATTCATTGCCTGCAGTTATAATGATTATGTACACGCCAGCCATAACGAGATACCGGAGCGCTGGCTGAGGGCGCAGGAACGGAATTGATTTGAAGATGTGGCAATTTGAAGATTTGAAAATGAAATAATACCAGCGATGAAACTTCATTATTCCTTGTTCCTTGTTCCTTGTTCATTATTCATTTTTGCTTCCTGCTCCGTTTCAAAAAAGATCTCCAAACAAGCAGGCAATATCTTATTAAATGACTCCGCGATCCGTTCCGGCCATATCGGCATCAGCATTTATGAACCGGCAACAAATACCTACTGGTACAATCATAACGCAACAAAATACTTTGTGCCGGCAAGCAATACCAAATTGTTTACGCTGTATGCGGGGATGAAATATTTGGGAGATAGCCTGGTAGCGGCGAGGGTCGAGTTAATTAAAGACAAAATAACGATCCATCCATCCGGCGATCCCACTTTCCTAAACAGCGAATTTCGGTTCCAGCCATTATTGAACTATTTAAAGAACGCTAAAAGTATTTCTATAAATAATAACGCCTGGGCCTCCGATGCTTTAGGAAATGGATGGGCATGGAATGATTACACGGAATCTTATATGGCTGAAAGGTCATCATTTCCTGTCTATGGTAATCTCGTTAGTTTTTCCCTAAAGAACAATACAATAGAACCGCTGGCAGAATTTATTAACCTGTTGTCAAATGAACGTTACGAAAGCCCTGTTAAATTCAACCCTGAGACCATGGCTGTTCAATCTAACCATTTCAATATTGAAAGAGCATACGGGAACAATAACTATTACATTAAAGATGCGAATGCCGCCTTCACAAAAAGATCAATGCCATTTCATGGGGATCCGGAATTCGTAGCCGATCTTTTAAAAGATACGCTTAAGGTAGACGACCTGTTTTTTTTCACATCAGGACAAACAAGCCGCAGTTTGCCTAATGGTTCTATTATTCGTTCCCAGCCTTCAGACTCTCTCTTCAAACCTATGATGCACCGAAGTGATAATTTTTATGCTGAACAGACCCTGTTGATGGCAAGCAATGAAAAGCTGGGCTATATGAATGATGAAAAAATAATTGATACCATTTTAAGAGCTGACCTGAAAGATATACCGCAAAGGCCGAGATGGGTGGATGGCAGCGGGCTCAGCCGTTACAATTTATTTACGCCCCAATCCTTTGTGTACATCCTTAATAAAATGAAGAATGAATTTGGATGGGACAGGTTAAAGAACATCTTACCAACGGGCGGCACCGGCACCTTATTTTCTTATTATAAGAACGAAGCGGGCTTTATCTATGCAAAGACCGGCACCCTAAGCAATAATTGTGCACTAAGTGGTTTTTTAGTTACCAAAAAAGGCAAACTGCTGGTTTTCTCTGTGTTAGCCAGTAATTACCAAACAGGCGCCACTCCTGTAAGAAAAGCGGTAGAGAAATTCCTTGTAGGAATCCGCGAAAAATATTAATATTTTTATAGTTCAGGCAACAGATCACTCCCCCCTCGTATCTCTATTATAACTGAAAGGAGAACCACATACCCAAACCAAAATTGTTTGTTATGAAAAGAATTTTTACCCTCTTATGGCTTGCAATTATTACATTTTCTTTCAAAGCCACAGCACAACCCGGAACAAATTGTAATCCTGAATTCGCTGTTCAATACCTGAATAATTCAAATGTAAAATTTAATCCTGTCATCACAGAAGGTTTACCACTTGTACATCACGCCTGGAACTTTGGTGATGGCAGCCCGGTTAGTAACCTGGTTTCACCTACACATAATTATTTACTGCCGGGAACTTACCCTGTTGTGCATACACTGTCAAGGATATCATCTATCGGCGCACAGATTTGCGTTGTTTCTTTTACCAAAATGGTAACGATCACTGCCGATTGTAACCTGCAGGTAAATTTTAGCTGGACAAGTACAGCAGCAAATCCTTTGACGATCGCTTTTCAGAATTTAAGTGTTCCCTTATCGCCGGGAGATTCTATAACCTGGCAATTTGGTGATAACACAATATCACATGATGTTAACCCGGTACATACTTATGCAAACGCAGGCGCTTATAATGTTTGCCTCATCGTAAAAAAGATGATCAGCCCCACTGTTGCTCCCTGCATAAAATACATCTGCAAAACCGTAGTTGTACAAGCACCCTGCAACCTCGTGGCTAATTTCAGCTGGCAATCAACAACTACGAATCCATTAACAATAGCATTCACCAATTTAAGTGTACCCTTACATCCGGCAGACTCCATTAAATGGACATTTGGTGACGGAACTTTTTCCAACGCAGCAAACCCGGTTCATACCTATACTGCGCCGGGTACTTATACTGTTTGCTTAAGGGTACAGAAAAATAATAACGGATCAGCTCCATGCGTAAGGGAGATCTGTAAAACCATAACCATTCCTCCGCCATGTAACCTGGTGGTAGATTTTAACTGGCATGCAACAACCGCAAACCCTTTAACGATCGAATTCATTAATTTAAGTACGCCGTTACATACTACAGATTCCATTAAGTGGACATTTGGTGATGGCTCTTCTTCAACGGCCATAAACCCTGTACATACTTATAATGTACCCGGTACTTATACGGTTTGCTTAAGGGTGAAGAAGAATACCAATTCAGGAACAGCGCCATGTGTAAGAGAGATCTGTAAAACAATTGTTGTAACTACGCCATGTAACCTCGTGGTTAATTTCAGCTCGCAACCTGATACGGCACACCCGCTAAGGATCAAGTTCACAAATCTGAGTACGCCAATGCACCCTACGGACTCAGTTCGCTGGACATTTGGTGACGGAACTTCGGTAAGCGGTTTACAGGGAGATCCCAATGTAGCAAACCCTACACATAATTATACACAGGCCGGTAACTATACCGTTTGCCTGAGGGTAAAGAAGAACATCAATGCAAGTCCTGTACTTTGCGTGAAAGAAATATGTAAAACGACCCCTGTTCAGCAGCCTTGTAACTTTCAGCCGGCATTTACCTGGAGACTGGATTCTTTGAATCATAAGAAAGTTTATTTCACCAACCTTTCCATAACACCTACCGCAGCGGCTATTGCTACCTGGTATTTTGGTGATGGAACAACGGCCACATCATGGAATGCGGTTCATGAATATGCACAGCCCGGCAGGTATTATGTTTGTCTGAAGGTTCAGCTCAATAACACCTGCATAAGATATACCTGCGATTCTGTAACCGTGCCTTCGCCAATGCCGCCTTGTAATAATCAAAGCAACTTTAGTATATCAAGCACAGCGGCCAACAGCGAGGCTTTTACCTTCGTACCGGCCTTCCAAAGTCCCGGCGTACAATATACCTGGACATTCGGTGACGGAACAGGAAGTCATGATATGATCACAACACATCACTACACACAGCCCGGCACATACACTGCATGTTTAACCGTATGGCGCAGTGCTACCTGTGCATCTACCACCTGCAAACAAGTAATAGTGCCGCAACAATACAATTGCACTAATGCACAGGTGAGCTTTTCATACCAGGCAGATCCCCAGGTGCCGAATAAGATACACTTCAATGCCATTTCAAATATTCCCCTGATCGACCAGACCTGGACGATCACAAGGTTACCGGTTGCTTCAGGAACAACGGGGATAGTATTGCACCAGAACAATCCCACCTGGTTATTCCAGGATACGGGCTATTACAGGGTATGTTTAAGAGCAGTTACTTTAGGCGGATGTGTGAGGGAATATTGCAGTATCATCTACATATCACAGGTAGCAAATGTTTGTGAGCTCCAGGCATTTCCAAATCCTGCAACCAGCCTTGTCAATGTAAATGTGTCATTGCAAAACCCGGAAATGATCCATGCTTTTGTTTACAACAGCACAAACGTATTAGTGAAGGAAAAACACCAGCAGGGAAACACAGGTATTAATTTAGTTAGTATTGAACTTAACGGCCTTCCCGCAGGTTCATATAATATCAAATTGATCTATGGAAACAATACCTGCTATGCCAGGTTTCAAAAATTGTAATATTGGGGGTTATTTAAAGCACGGCCTGTAACAGAAATGTTGCAGGCTTTTTTTATCTGCCAAATAATTTATCCAGTTCATCTTTTTTAAATTCCAGGTATGTGGGTTTACCATTTGCCGTAGTATTGGGTACCGTGCAGTTGAACAGTTCTTCGATCACTATCTTCATTTCCCTTTCGGTTAATGAGGTACCTGCTTTAACAGACTGTTGCAATGCCAGTGAGCGTAACAACTTTTCTCTTTTACTGAACTTGAGGTCATTGCTAAAGTGTTTATATTGCTCCAGCATTTTTTCAATGGCTGTTCTCTCATTGCCCTGGTCAACATCTGCAGGCGTGCCCTGTATAACAAAAGTATTATTGCCAAAGGGTTCCAATGTGTAACCCAAATGATTGAGGTCGGGCAATAACTCGTTCAGCAACACCGCGTCTGCAGCTGCCAGTTCCATGGTTGCAGGGAACAGGCTTTGTTGCGTGGCAATGGGTTTGCCATCAATGGCAATACTAAAACGCTCATATAAGATGCGTTCATGTGCATTTTGCTGGTGAACCAAATAATAGCCCCTGTTGGTTTGCACAACGATAAAACTATTATGCAGTTGTAACAGGTTATCAGTTTGTGGTTTGTTGTTTGTAGCCACAAAACCATGAACTTCCACTTGTGGCTTATGGCTATCTGCTTGCGGCTGTTCTTTTTCGTAAAAATCCTT
>DATHEH010000311.1:0-16898 GCA_035318685.1 Ferruginibacter sp. | reverse complement strand
AATACTGGCCTGGGCTGGAGCGCCTTGAGATTTAATACAAATGGTTCTTATAATACAGGATCGGGAGTTTATAGCTTGTACTCCAATACCACAGGCAGCCAGAATACAGCAACGGGTCAGCTGGCCATGTACCTGAATACTATCGGCGGCCAGAACACAGCGATGGGAAGCGATGCAATGCGTTATAATAATTCCGGCAGCAGTAATGTAGGGGTTGGGTTTACTGCTTTATATTTTAATACGACTGGTTATTCCAATACTGCCATCGGCACAGGCGCACTCTTTAACAGTGGTAACCGCAACAACCTTGTGGCGATAGGTGATTCGGCACTTTTTAATAACGGAACCGGTGCAACACAGGCAGCGCAGGCAACAGCCAATACCGCCCTGGGTTCAAAAGCACTGTTCAGTAACAGCACGGGTTATTTTAATACAGCCACCGGTTCTAATGCACTGAAAAATAATACTACCGGTGCGCAGAATACTGCCAATGGTACCGGTGCATTAGTAAGTAATACCATTGGTAGTTCCAATACCGCAATGGGTCTTAATGCAATGTTCCAAAATACCATAGGAAATGATAACACCGCGATCGGAAATTTTGCAGCGATAAGTAACAGCACGGGCAACAGGAATACAGGCATGGGTAATTCTGCATTGGGATCTAATGTAAGTGGCAATAACAATACCGCCACCGGGTATGCTGCATTATATTTTAATACTTCCGGTTATAGTAATGTTGCAATAGGCACAGAAGCTTTAGTGAACAATACCAACCGCAATAACCTTGTAGCTGTTGGCGACAGCACTTTATATAACAACGGCATGGGTGCTGTAAATGCTTATGAGGCCACAGAGAATTCCGCATTCGGCTCAAAAGCATTATTTGCAAATACTACCGGTTATTATAACACAGCAACCGGCTCAAATGCATTAAGAAGTAATTCAACCGGTGCTCAAAATACCGCCAACGGGACAGGAGCATTGATCAGCAATACCATTGGTAATGCTAATACGTCTATGGGTTTAAACTCCATGTTTTACAACTCCTCAGGAAGCAATAACACAAGTATCGGTAACGCTGTATTAGCTCAAAACACCATCGGTAACAATAATACTGCCGCCGGGTTTTATGCTTTAAACAACAATACAACCGGTTATAGTAATGTGGCAATCGGTACCGAAGCATTGGCGAGAAATACTGACCGCAGTAACCTGGTAGCAGTTGGCGACAGTGCTTTGTATAATAATGGTGTGGGTTCAGTAAATACTTATGACGGCACACAGAATTCAGCATTTGGTTCTAAAGCCTTGTTTGCAAATACTACTGGCTATTATAATACTGCAACCGGTACAAATGCCCTAAGAAGCAATTCAACCGGCGCTCAAAATACAGCCAATGGTACCGGGGTGCTGATCAATAATTCAACCGGTGGTGCCAATACAGCTATGGGTTTAAATGCCATGGGCCAAAATAATACAGGAAACCAAAATACAGCAATCGGACACTTTGCGCTGGTCGGCAATACTACTGCCAGCGGAAATACAGGCCTGGGTACCGGTGCACTGGTCACCAACAGCACAGGAAATAATAATACCGCGGTAGGGTTTGCTGCAGATGTCAGCTCGATAAATCTTGCCAATGCAACAGCCATTGGATATAATGCAAAGGTTGCCACCAGCAATAGTTTGGTATTGGGCGGCACAGGTGCTGATGCTGTGAAAGTAGGCATCGGTATTACCACACCACTCGCAGGCCTGCATGTTGCAGACAGCAGCGTGTTATTTACGGCTCCCGCCACCTTACCTGCAAGCCCGGGTAATACACCCGTAAGTGGTGCAGGCAACCGCATGATGTGGTACGCAGATAAAGCTTCGTTCCGTGCCGGCAATATCATCAACGACAGCTGGGATAAGAACAAGATCGGTAATATTTCATTTGCCGTGGGCAGTAACACCCAGGCATCGGGTATTACTTCTTTTGCAGCGGGTAATTTTTCTTACGCCCTTGGTGATGTATCTGTAGCGATGGGCTTCAGTGTACAGGCAAAGGCAAAGGCGGCTGCTGCTTTTGGTATTTATAACGACATTACTGATAATCCAAACCCCGTTTTGGAAGCACTTAGCGACCGGATCTTTCAAATCGGCAATGGTGCAACAAATATAACCAGGACAAATGCGGTTACCGTTCTGCGAAATGGCAATACAGGTATTGGTCTTCTCAATCCAACTCATATGCTTCACGTGGGTAATGGCGCTTTGCGGGTAGATGGCCCATCTGCTTTTGGCGTAGGCACGGCACTAAGTGTAGGCGGGTTTGGAGAAGTTCTCGTGGATAAACCGGGAATTGCCGGTGGAAGATTAATCATTAAAGAAAACGGCAACGTAGGTATTGGCAACAATAATCCTGCAAGCCCGCTTTCATTCCCTGCAACATTGGGTGAAAAAATATTACTCTATCCCGGAGCTGTTGGGAGCGTGGGTATTGGTGTTTATGGAAATGAATTAAGGATACATTCCGATAACACGGGCGCTAAAGTGAGTTTTGGTACCCAGGATAATTTTGGCGTATATACCGAAAATGCCCTGGCACAAAGAAATGGTGTGTATGCATTTTCAGTGCTGGGCAGCCTTTGGGTAAACGGCACTACCTATGCCAGCGATGAACGCTTTAAACAGAATATTACTGCAATAAGTTCTCCTTTACAAAAATTAATGCAACTAAACGGTGTAGAGTATGAAATGAAAACAACAGAATTTGAAAAAAATCATTTTCAACCCGGCAGGCAAATAGGTTTACTGGCACAGAATGTAGAAAAAATAATTCCTGAAGCGGTGAATGAAAAGGACGGATACAAAGGTGTTGACTATGCCAGGCTGGTGCCGCTATTGATAGAAGCAATAAAAGAACAGGAATCAAGGATACAAATACTGGAGATCAAACTGAAAAAAAATAAATAACACCACTGGTTAAAATTAAGAATCATGAAATTTCAATTTTTGATCATTGCCCTGTTTTCCCTTACGATGGCTAATGCACAAAATGTAGGCATTGGCACAGCTACGCCGGGCTTTCCCTTAAACTTTGCAAATACCGCCGGTGATAAGATCTCCTTATTCGGAAATACAGGCAACCACTATGGCTTCGGTATACAAAGCGGTTTATTGCAGGTACATAGTGATATAGCGGGATCCAATATTGCATTCGGCTATGGGTCAAGCGCAAGTTTTACCGAAAGAATGCGGATAATAAATAATACTGGTTTTGATGGCATGAGTTTAAACGGAAGATTGATATTAAGAAACGGCAGTACTGATTTAGTTAATGGTGGTGCGGGTGTATGGCTTTATAAGGCTGATAACAGCGGCCAGCTTGGTTTTATGGGCACACAAAATAACCAGAACATTGGCTTTTATGGAGGATCCGCGGGCTGGGGTTTTACGTATAATGCTATTAACAGCCATGTAGGTATTGGAAACAATAATCCTAATGCTCCTTTGGCTTTTGCAGCTTCATTGGGAAAAAAGATTACGCTTTATCCGGGTGCAACCGGCGACGTTGGATTTGGCGTAGCAGGAAACCGGTTACAGATATATTCTGATAACCCCAATGCTGATGTTGCAATAGGGTATGATGCAGGCGGAACTTTTAATGAGCGGTTTGCGGTAAAGCCAAATGGTGCATTAGCTATAAATGGAAATACAGGTACAGCCACTAAGGTATTAACAAGCAATGGAGTTGCTCCTGCAACATGGAGTTCGCCTACCAATGATTTGTATAACAAAACTGTGAAAGTGAGTGGGACTAATGGAGTACCAATTACAAATTACACATTTACAGATGTGCCCGGGTATTCTTACTCCTTTGCGGTAAACGGCAATGCTAAAGTATCGATCAATTTTAGCGTATTCGTTATTGCATCTTCCTGCGCATTTTGTGCAAAAAGTGAAATAGATCTTAGTTTCAATCTTGATGGGACAGATGTGAGTCTTCAGCGATTCGATGTACCGAATTCGCATTATCAAACACTATCCGGTTCAATAATGTTAGAGGTTGGTCCGGGTAGTCATTTATTAAAATTAAGAGCTGCCATAGGGGGCCCTGCTACAGTATACGTAGGCAGCGGTGGTAATTGGTATCAACAATATTCAAATGGAATGATCATCCAGGTAATTCAGCAATAATGTAATTATAAATTTATACATCATACAAAATATTATGAAAAAAATTCTCACTATACTATTCCCTTCTGTTTTTGCCATTACATTTTTGCATGCGCAAAATGTTTTTAAGGTTCAGGCAGGTGCGGTTATTAAAACAACCGGGGGTGCCCTCATCACCTTACAGAATATGAACTTAGACAATGATGGTACGATCAGCCAAACTACAGGGGAAGGAAAATTTTTATTTACCGGCACTGCCGACAATAGCATTTCAGGAACAGGCACCATACTGTTCGACCTGCTTGAAACAGGAAAGACAGGTGCTGCTAAAATTTCCCTGCAACGAAATATACAGGTTGGTTCCGGCATCATATTCACTTCGGGCCTGATCGATCTAAACAATAATAATATTCTGATGCTGCCCGCTGCCTTATTGAATGGCGAAAGCGAAACCAGCCATATCACCGGAACAGCGGGTGGTTACATTGAAATAACCAATGCATTAAACACCCCATCAGCTGCCAACCCGGGAAACCTTGGCGCAATGATCACTTCAGCACAAAACATGGGCAGTACTGCCATACGGCGGGGACATAAATCACAAACCAATGGATATGGAAATGGGAATACGATCTATCGATACTACGATGTCATTCCAACTAACAACACATTCTTAAATGCAACACTCAGGTTAAATTATCTTGATGCTGAATTGAATGGTTTGAATGAAAATTTCATCAGTTTATGGAAGAGTACCAATAATACATCATGGACCAACGAAGGATTTGATACCCGGAACAGCAGCAGCAACTATGTTGAGAAAACCGGGATCGCCGGTTTTTCAAGATGGACGCTTTCTTCTCCGCTTAATCCATTGCCATTATCATGGGGCTCATTCAATACACAATGTATAAACTACTCCACAAAAATAAGCTGGCAAACTTACCGGGAAAGCAATACCCGGTCATTCATCATACAGCAAAGCAGCAACGGGATCAACTGGAAAGATATAGCCACATTATTGGCTGCGGGCAACAGCACTGTTACATTAAACTATACTTACACCTCGCAGCAATTAAGTGGAAGTTTAAATTATTACAGGATCATTGAGCAGGATATAGATGGTCGCAAAACTTATTCACCTGTTTTAAAAAATGACTGCTCCGGTAAAGAAATATTTTTTGTTTACCCCAACCCTGCACAGCACAATTTGTGGGTTAACCTTCAAACAGAAAAAAGCGGTACGGTTTCCATACAGCTTTATGATAGTAAAGGGGCCCTGGTAAAACAACGAATGGAAAATATTCAGGCAGGAAACAACCTGTTAGGTATGCAACTAAATGGCGTTGCCCCCGGCATTTATTCTTTATTAGTAAGGTATAGCGACGGGAAAATAAAAGTGGTAAAAGTGGAGAAGCAATAAAGAGCAATGCTATACCGGTTACTAATGAATCACCCGCACCTAACCCGGTTCTTCAAGGGTGCAATATTTAAACATTGCATATTTTTTTGTAAGCACAAATAAACTAATAACATGAAAAAGAAAAAAATCATACTGTCTGTTGCAGTCATTGTAATTTTCAGTACGGCTTTTAAAATTGCCGATGACATTATTACCAAACTGGGCATCGATGCCAACAGGGCTTCCATGGCAATATTTTCAAACATCATAAATGCCCAGCCCAGGAAAGAAGATTGTTCCGGCGACTGTGATGGCTTTAACCTGCAAATTCCAAAAGCTGCTTTGCTGCCTGATATTATCAAGGGAGATAAAGCAGGAGCAGCTAAAGAAGTTTGTGCATATATAAAACAGTACTGTGAGTCTAAGGAATTCAACCAGGCATACCAGATAGAAAGAACAGCAAATCAACCTACATGGGAAAAGCCCAGGAAAACTGACCAAGCTTATATCGACAACCTAAAGTCGAGTATAGGCGACATGGAAAAAGAAATGAAAGGCCTCAGCGCCGATCATAAAAAGATGTATGCCAAAATATTAACGAGTTTAAAGGAACAGTTGAAAGAAGCAGCTGACCCACTTCCGCAAACAACGAAATGGAAAGAAAAATATCCTGCATCAACAGATTCGGCTATCATAAGAGGGTTGAATTTTTATTTAAGCGAGCAAGCTACGGTTGACTTTGCAGCCCCAACTATATTAAAAGGAAAGACAAAATATTTTGTAAACACCCAATATGAAAAAGAAAAGAGCAAAACCTGGAAAACCATCTACAGGGCAGGTAAAGAAGTGAACACCGTGGTAAAAACTTTTGTAACAGACTGGCAGAAACAGGGCGTGCATCGCTTTTAAGAAATATCCTGTTTTGAAGAATCGATTGCAACCGGGTAGTTATAAAGCAGATTTTAAGATAACAACTATTCCATTTAATTCTTTACCATAACTTCGCATTAATAATGAAGCCCCTTATATGTAAAGGGGCTTCAAACTTTAAGCTGCGAATGGAAGATTTTAAAAAGATAAGAATCGTTTTTATGGGCACACCGGTGTTTGCTGTTGCATCACTTGATGCATTGGTAAAAGCCGGCTGCAATATTTCGGGGGTGATCACGGCGCCCGATAAAGCCGCGGGCAGGGGGTTGCAATTACAGCAAAGCGCGGTAAAAAAATATGCGCTCGAAAAAGGGTTAACCGTGCTACAGCCCGAAAAATTAAAGAGCCCGGAATTTTTGGATGAATTAAGATCACTGAATGCCGACCTGCAGGTAGTGGTTGCTTTCCGCATGCTGCCCGAAGTTGTGTGGAATATGCCGCCCATGGGATCTGTAAACCTTCATGGTTCTTTATTACCGCAATACCGCGGGGCAGCGCCCATTAACTGGGCCGTTATCAATGGTGAAAAAGAAACGGGTGTAACTACATTCAAACTAAAACACGAGATCGACACCGGTGATATTTTATTGCAGGAAAGTTTTCCCATCGGCGAAAATGAAACGGCAGGTGAGGTGCATGATAAAATGAAAAAGATCGGCGCTGAACTGATGCTTAAAACTGTAAGAGGTTTGGCAGAAGGAACGTTGAAAGAAACCCCGCAATCATCCATCGTGAGTCCTCAGGCGTCAGGCGTGAGCGAAGAGTCACCAAATGCGGGAGCACCACTCAAGCTTCACGACTCACGACTCACGACTTTAAAACATGCCCCAAAAATATTCACCGAAACCTGCAGGATCGACCTTTCAAAAACAACTGCTGAAGTTCATGACCTCATACGTGGCCTTTCTCCTTTTCCCGGGGCATTTACCATGTTCAATGGCAAGATGCTCAAAATATACAGAAGTGAAAAGCAGGTCGTACCCGCAGAAACCACGCCCGGTGCCTTCGGATCGGATAAAAAGACCTTTTTAAAATTTGCCTGTGCCGACGGGTATATACTTGTAAAGGAATTGCAGCTGGAAGGAAAGAAAAAAATGAATATTGAAGATTTTTTAAGGGGATACCACTTTTAGGGTATTTGATTTCTTGAAAATTGACATTATTTTTAGCTTATACCTAAGCTAATGCCTGATCCAAAAAAAATATTCTTCTCTTATTCTGATGAAGCAGAGGACACGGAATTTTATAAGAAAATTCATAAACATTTTGCGATCTATACCGGTAATGGAAAGCTTGGCATCATTGATAAAGCCACTGTCTTCGCTATTGCAGGCGACGAAGCGCAGGTGCTGGAATTACTGAAAAAATCAGACATTGCCATTCCGCTGTTAAGCATCGACTTTGTCAACGATGAAAAATGTCTTGGCCTCCTGAAAACCGCTGCCCTCAACAATATAAAGATCGTTCCGGTCTTTCTCCGTGACTTTGACCTTACAGCACTACCCGAGCTCAGCAATTACCGGAAACATATATTGCTCGATGATACCACACCGCTTGAAAAGCATATCCGGGCAGGTGACAAAGATGACGACACGGTCTTCAAGGAGATCGCATTGAGGGTAAAGGCGCTCGTATACCCGGAGATAGGAGATGTGGTGATACAAAGATCATCCAACACTTTTTACTACATCATCGCTTCGGTGGTAATGGTTCTCGGCATTGTTGTATCGGTTATTGTATACCACGAAACCGAAGGACTTGCCGGCTGGGAACAACTGTCATTTACGGCCCTGTGTTTTTTAATGTTCGCTTGTATTGGCTTTATCTCCCTCAAGAATGTTCTTTTCCCCAACAAAGTTCAAATTAAAAGATAGCTTATGAGCACTGACATTTCCAACTACGACGTATTTGAATCTATACTGGCCAACGACAGGAAAGCAAGGAAATGGACGCTGTACTGGATAATTGCGCTATGTATCCTGGCAACGGTAGTGATCTTCTTCGCCATTGCAAATTCAAAACAGAAAAAAACAATCGCTGATCTAAGCATGAGTGCGGATTACAAGACCAAGGTCATTGATTCATTGAAATCGGTCATTCAAAAAGAAGTGGATAAGAAGGTTGACAGTCTTACCGGTTTTATAACTGAGCTGGATAAGAATATTCAAAAAATAGAGAAGGATGCCGCAGACCCTGCTGCCACCGGCGGTGAGGAAAAAGCATTACAAAAAGAGAATTTTAAAAACGTGAATAACAGCATCCGGGAACTTAACAATACGGTGAGGCAGATCAAAACCGATTTTAAAAAAGAGAGGCTCCGTTATTTTATTCAGTATAATAACAAGGAAGAAAGCAGGCGTGTGGCTGAGCTGGCTGCCTACCTGAAAACTAATGACAATAATTTTGTAGCACCACCCGAACTGCTTAACAGCTCTTTTGATAACGTGATCAAGATCTATAATTACGACAACGAAAAGGAAGAAATGAATTTAAAAGGGATCATTGGCAAGATCTTCAACATGCCGCAAAGAAATATCGAAGTAAAACATGTTTCCTCCAACGCCAATGTAACAAAGCCAACCATTGAGGTATGGATCGGTACACAGGATGCAGCCGTTCAGCAAATGAGCCCGGCGAAAAAAAACTAACGCACATATGCCACAGAAAAAACTGAAGATCTTTCTATCCTATGCCCACGAGGATGAAACGATGAAAAAGCAACTGGATAAGAACCTGGTCATGCTTAAAAAAAGTGATAAGATCGAGGTTTGGGAAGACAGGGCAATAATCCCCGGTGATGTATGGGATGAAAAAATAGGCAACGCCCTCACAACAGCAGATATTATTTTGTTACTCATCAGCGTGGATTTCAATAATTCCCAATACATCTGGGACAAAGAATTGAAAATTGCACTGGAGCGCCATGAAAGTGATGAAGCAAGGGTGATCCCTGTTATTTTACGCACCTGTGAATGGAGTGAAATGCCTTATACCAAACTCCAGGTATTACCAACAAATGCAAAACCCATCAGCAGTTTTGATGACGCAGATGAGGCTTATACAGATGTAGCCAAAGGAATAAGAATGGTGGTAGACCATATATTATCGCAAAGAGCAACCCGTTGAATATTTTTTACGCTAAAATCACCATCATGATCAACAGGAAATTTTTCTTTGACCAGGTAAGGCATTCTTTATTTGGGGGCAAGCTCAGGAAAAAACAGGTTGAAGGCATGGGTGCCATTTTGAATGAATGGGAAAAAAATAACAGCGAAAAAGATGACCGCTGGCTGGCCTATATGCTTGCCACAACATTTCATGAAACAGCAGCCACCATGCAACCTATTGAAGAATTTGGAAAAGGCAAAGGCCGGCGCTATGGGAGGAAAATAAAAATGGATGGAACAACTTACAACAATACCAATAACATATTTTTTGGAAGAGGGTTTGTGCAACTCACCTGGTACGAGAATTACGAGATGGCAGGAAAAAAATTAAAGCTTGATTTTATTCACCAGCCTGAAAAAGTAATGGAACCGGTCAATGCAACCAGGATCATGTTCCTGGGTATGGCAGAAGGATGGTTCACCGGCAAAAAGCTTATGGATTATTTTAATTTTTTGAGGGAGGATTGGTTCAATGCAAGAAGAATAATTAACGGAACAGATAAAGCAGAGAAGATCGCCGGCTATGCAAAAAAATTTTATGCTGCAACAAGTTATACGGTTTGATAAAGCGTGCTGTCATCCCGGCCCCGTAAGGGATCCGGGATGACAGCATTTTTTATTTTCTAAACGGCGCTTATTTGATCTTCAGCTTTTCCAGCATCGCTTTACTCAGCGCTGCTTTAGGTACCACCAGGCTGATGGTGTTGATCGCAAAATAAGGTTCAGATACGTGTATATATCCTTTATGCGGGCCAACTTCGCCCCATGAATTCTTTACAATGAAACAAGGCTTGCCACCCGGAAATTTTCCAAGCCCGGTAATGTGCATCAGGTGATCGTCCTGCGTGGTAAGGTTCTCAAATAAAGCCTGCCTCAGGTTTGCATCCCATTTGCCTTCTGCGGCGCCGGATAATATTTCTTCTTTGCCTGTTGCTTTAACCTGGTCATAAGCGCCAACCGCCACTCCTCTCTGCTGCATAAACCCTTGATTGCTTACATCAGCATCCCACATCACGGAATAACCATTCGTTAATGCATCTTTAGTTAGCTGTATCATTTCATTTATGGGCAGGTTGTAGTATGTGCCATTGCTGAAATTATCAGGCACTTCAAGCACGAAAGGCTCATAATAAGGGTGATGGGTGAATGATGTTATGTTCACATAATCACTGGCATTGAATTTAAGTACTTCCTTTGCATAAGATTGCGGGGTATATGACTGGCCCATAGAACCAAACTGCACCGGTGGAGCGCCCATAGCAGAATCTAAAATAGATATGTACCCGTTCAGCCACTTCTCCGGCAGCGGCTTTTGCTTTAGTAAATTATCAAGGTAGCCCTGCAGGTCTTTAATTAATTGTTGATGGTCGTGGGATGTTTTATCTTTTAAACCACTGTAAACAGATTCGGGTACCGCACCATACAATGCTATGGCCCGTATCTGGTCATGCCCCAGCCCACCTTCGCCAAACTGTGTGTGGCCTTGTCTTAAAACATAATTCTTTGCTTTTTCAATGTAAATATTCCTGACGGTGAACATTTCACTCAGGTCAATTTCACCTGAATTATTTTTCATTGCCTGACTTTCTACCAGTGAGGTGGTAGAAAAACTCCAGCAGGTGCCCGTGGCCGACTGGTTCTTTACAGGAGTTGCGGCAACAGTTTTAATGACCGTGAAGTTTTCTCCGGCAGGCCTTGGATCTGCAGCAACCGTCTTTGAGCTCCCGGTAAGTGCGGCAAGTTTAGGATTTGTTTTGATCGCAGGATCTTCCCCTGTTGCCTTAGGATTCGTTCCCGTGGCGTTTGTATTTGTTGATTTTGGATCAGCAGTCTTTACATCTTTCTGTGCAAAGGATACCGCAGTCATTACTGCTGTAAATAATAATAGAAAAAAACGTTTCATACTTTTTATTTTGAATAATTAAGAGAACAATTGAAATTATTTTCAGCTGCGCCAAGCTCGCCCGATGCGGCATTGCTGAGGCGGATTACGATGCCTGCATTTTGTTTTATGTCAGGTATTACATCCAATACTTTTGCATACACAGATTTCCCATTCACTTTATTGGTGATCTTAATGATGGTACCGGGCAGTGCCGTATTGTGCAAACAATAATATTTGCCGTCATTCCAGCCGCTCGTACTTTTAAATGCTGCAGCCGTGCCTTCTTCATTCACTGTTGAACCATTACTGCTTTGGGAGGCAAAAAGGTTTTTAAATGTGCCACCGTTAAAATCCTTTGCAACGTTCCGGGTTTCAGCACTCACTTTCTCCTTCGGTTTTTCTACAGGAGCTTTTACCGGCGGGAATGTTTCAGGATTAATATCGGGTGGACCGGGATTGGTTGTTTTTGCTTTAACTGTATTTTCTTTAACTGTTGGCTTTGTTGCAGTTCCGGATCTTGTATAACCAACGATCAGGTTTGCTCCCTCGCTTACGCCATCGCCGGTAAGATTATTCCATCGCTTAATGTCATCGATGGGCACTTTACCATATAATGTACTGATATGGTATAGGGTTTCTTTCTTTCCAACTTTATGATAGATGGGTGAGCCCCCAGGTTCAGTTTTCGTTACAACTTGTTTTACAGGTTCAGTTTTTACCGGCACTGTCTTAACGGGTTCAACTACTACGGGCTTTACTTCAACGGGTTTAGCTTCGGCAGGAAGTGTTGTACCCTTTGGCGGGATCTTTAAGACCTGGCCGATCGTTAAGCCCTTTTCATAATCTATATTATTATAATTGGCAAGCACCCTCCCGTTCACTTCATAGAGGCGGCCAATACTGCTAAGACTTTCTTTTGGGCCAACGGTATGGGTTTTATTCTGTGCAATTGCGAACAAGGGCAGGAGAAATAAAAGAGTTAATATTTTTTTCATTTTCAAAAGGATTATGATTGCAAATATGCAAAAATTAGTTGGTTATTTCTTCCATTTACTTGTTAAGAATACGCCATTCCCTTGGATAGTAATTGTTTATGCGACTGGAAATAATTTTTACCCAACCCAGCGCCAATTGCTGGTATGTCAGTAATATCCAACCTTTATGACCGGTACCTAATTTTATTTCTTCCCTTCTAAGATACTGCAGGGCTGTTTCCTTATCCACTTCAAAGCGGGCAATGGATGGGCTGATGATATTACTCACCGCAAGTTCATGCGCTGGTATCAGTTCATCGCGGATAACAGTGCCCAGCTTTACTCCTGCCTTTTTTATGTATAGTACTGATCGAACTTTGGCAAGATCTTCCTGCAGGTGGACGGGCATGGCAATTATTTCTTCATTTTGTTTGATAAAGAAAAACTCATCAGCATTGACCAGCCAGGGGTTAAATATTTCTATTTCGTTAGCACTAACCTTGTCAGCATTGGTTTTTGGTTTTGACTTTTTACTTTTTACTTCCTTATTCAGCGCTATGCCAGCAGATCGTTTAATAAATGCCGCAATAAAAAAACCTTCCCCTTTTACTTTGTCGGGATAAAAACGATAACCAAAGGCTTTTTGTTTTCCTGAGATCGTTTCAACAATACCCCATGCTTTATCGATAGATAGCTGCAAACTGCTTATTGAAAACCGGCTAAGCAACCAATCAGCGATCTCTTCATCTTCCTCCTGCGAATAAGAACAGGTGGAATAAATTAAAATACCGTCATCCTTGAGGGAAGGGAATATATCAGCCAGTATCCTTTGCTGGCGCTGGGCGCAAAGCTGTACATTATTTTCACTCCATTCTTCTATCGCACTCGGGTCTTTACGGAATAACCCGCTTCCGCTGCAGGGTGCATCTACCACTACCACATCGAAATAATTTTCCAGCCGCTGAAAGTCTGAAGGATCATTATTCGTTACGATCACATTTGCTGCTCCCCACTTCGTGATATTTTCTGATAAAACATTTACCCTTGTTTTTATCACCTCGTTACTTAACAGCAAACTGTCTTTTGAAATAAGGGATTGTACCAGGGT
The DNA here is from genome assembly GCA_035318685.1 of Ferruginibacter sp. Classification (GTDB taxonomy): domain Bacteria; phylum Bacteroidota; class Bacteroidia; order Chitinophagales; family Chitinophagaceae; genus Ferruginibacter. The sequence goes on along the minus strand of DATHEH010000311.1, from coordinate 3,268 downwards.
AGATTTTCCGCCAGGTGCGGCACAGAGATCCAAAACCTTTATGGGTTTTGCAAGATCAACAGTTTGTTTCAAGACTTCCTCCAGGAACATCGAACTCGCCTCCTGCACATAATAGGCCCCTGCATGAAAGAGCGGGTCCAATGTAAAAGAAGGACGTTGCGGAAGATAGTACCCGTTTGAACTCCAGGGGATCTTCTCCGGTTGATCACTGATCGCTGATCTTTGGCCTTTCCTGGAAGGATTGAGCCGGATGGATACAATTTGTTTACCAGACTCATGCACCTGTTCAAAGGCTTCTTCATCGAAGCTTTCTACATTGCGTAATGATCGTATCAATTCCCCTGGAAGACTGTTCAATTATTTTTATTTAAATATCGATTGAAGTTAGCAGTTAATTTTTATTTTCGCCACACACTTATTAAACGTTTATCATGTCATTATTATTGAACCGTTCTGTATTTGGCAACCCCGCAAACCTGGGCAATGTATTAAGCCCGGATGAAGCTGTTCACTTATTAAATGATTGGGTAAAGAATGAAAGGCTGCGCCTGCACATGAAACAGGTAGCTCATTTAATGAAATGCTGGGCCGCAGAAAAAGAGGGATTGAATGAGGCAGACCAATGGCGCTGGGAAATGGCGGGCCTGCTGCACGATGCCGATTGGGACCAATGGCCTGAGCTGCACTGCAAAAAAATTATTGAAGAACTGGAAGCACGGAATATTGACCCGGAAATTATCAGAGCTATTGCCAGCCATGGGCCAAACCATTTTGGTGTGGTGCCGGAAACCAGGATGGATAAAATGTTGTATGCCTTTGATGAGTTAAGTGGTTTAACACATGCCTATAGTTTAATGAGGCCCGAAGGATATGCAGGCATGGAGCTGAAGGGCATTAAAAAACGGTTTAAGGAAAAAGCTTTTGCCGCGGCTGTGAACCGTGATGAAATTTTGGAAGCGATGCAGATGGCCGGAGTGGAGCTGGAAGATATTATGCTGTTCATTATTCAACGGCAGGGGATGGTGAATTGAGGATTGAGAGTAGAGAATTAGGAATTTACTTGTATTCATTTAAAGCCGCCGTCGCTTGGCCTGCCGTCCAACGACAATTTAAATTGAATTGATTTATTTTTAGACCTCAATACGCCGTTGATTTAAAACCAGACGGCGACAACAAACTACCTACTGCGGCTGAAAAAATTATTTTACAAAAACTGAATAGGCCCAACCACTTGGAGTACTGGTGTTCAAAATTGTAGCTACTCCGTTTTTCCACAACGTGGCCTTATTACTTTCTTCTCCTGTTACATATACATCAGTTCCATACACAAAAACTGAATGGGCGTAAGCATTATTGGTGCCAATGCTCAGATCTACCGGTATTCCATTTTTCCAAAGCATGGCTACATTATTTGTTAACCTGGATTCATATCCTGCCACATAAACATCGCTGCCAACTACATACACTGCCTCGCCGTAAGCACTGTAAGAACCGGTGGTAGACAAGGTTGCAGGTATCCCATTTTTCCACACCGTTGGTATATTCCTGGTGCCGTTAGATTGATAGCCTGAAACATATACATCGCTGCCGGCCACAAAAACTGAAAAGGCATCTGAAGCCTGGGTGTTATTACCCAAAACCGTAACCACATTGTTCTTCCATACTTTGGCTTGGTAATGTGTTACGTTATATTCATATCCTGCCACATAAACTTCGCTGCCAACTACATACATTGACCGGGGATAACAACTTTGAAAACCACTGCTTACTGTTGAGGCCACCCCGTTTTTCCATAGGGTACCCCGGTACATTGATCCGTTATGATACCATCCTGTAGCATATACATCTGTGCCTTGTACAAAAACTGAGCTGGCTGAAGCGCCAAGGCTGGTAGCAAGCACTGAGGGCACTCCGTTTTTCCACAGTTTTATATCATTATCTACTACGTTAACAGGATTAGCTTCAACTCCCATTACATAAACATCGTTACCCTGAACAAAAACTGAGTTGGCTGAAGCGCCAAGGCTATTGCTGGTCAAAACTGTTGCTACTCCATTTCTCCATAACATTGCCTTACTGATTCCTCCTCCATTTTCTGCCCCGGCTACATATACTGTATATAAATCTGTGGTAAAACTTATATCGGCACCATAAGCTGTACCCACACTGTTGGTTGCATAGGCACGTATATGATAAGTTGTATTGTTTGTTAAACCTGTAATATCACTTACAAATATGCCAACACCTGTACCATCCGTTGTTTTGGTTGACAGGGCAGTAGTAGGGTTTGCAGTTGTGCTCCAGCAAACACCACGTGCGGTCACGACTGCTCCACCATCAGTACTAATTGTGCCGCCACTTGTTGCAGTGATTGATGTTATGTTACTAACTGCTGTTGTTGTAATGGTTGGTAGCGTTGCTGATGTTGTTGCTGTGGTAAAGGTAGAATCACCACCATAAGATGTACCTACACTGTTAGTTGCATAGGCACGTACATGGTAAGTTGTTGCAGCAGTTAAACCGGTGATGGTACTTGTAAATATTCCCGTACCGGTTCCATCGGTTGTTTTGGTTGATAAAGCAATGGTTGGATTGACGGTTGTGCTCCAGCAAACGCCACGGGCAGTTACAGTGGCACCACCATCTGCAACCACATTACCACCGCCTGATGCAGTTGTGCTGGCTACTGATGATAAGGATGTTGTTGTTACTGTTGGCAATGCTGTTGATGTATTGGTTGTTGTAAAACTTATCTCGTTACCATAGGCCGTTCCTTCGCTGTTAGTTGCATAAGCACGAACATAATAAGTAGTAGTAACGGCAAGCCCTGTAATGTTGCTTGTAAAAACGCCCGTTCCCGTACCGTCTGCTGTATGATTACCGCTAACAAGCGGGCCGGGTGAAGTGCTCCAGCAAATACCACGGACTGTTATTGCTGCTCCCCCGTCATCACTAATATTTCCACCACTTGTAGCAGTTGTAGCTGTTATTGAAGTTACTGTTGTTGTAGTGAGGGTGGGCAAAACTGCAACTATATTTTCCGGGGACAAATCTTTTTGACAGCCAAAAAACATTACAGAAAACAGTATTATAAAAAATAAATTTTTCATCCTTGTATTTATTAACAGTAAATATAAAGCGTTGCAAGAGTAATTGCAAAATAGATTTTTTGAACGACGCAGAATGCAAATAATTTAAAGAATTAAATTTCCATAACCACAATTAAAGTTCCTCAGAGGTATGCGGTATAAGTGAGTGACACAACGAT
>DATHEH010000310.1:0-7490 GCA_035318685.1 Ferruginibacter sp. | reverse complement strand
TGAATCACATGTACGTTCTTCACCCCTGGCACGGCGCACATTACGGAGATAAGTCCCCGCAGGTGGTCAACGGCCTCATAGAAATCCCGCAGGGCTCCAGGACCAAATACGAGATAGATAAAAAGACCGGTCTTTTAAAAGTAGACCGCGTTATCTATTCTTCTTTCCATTACCCCGTCAATTATGGCTTTATCCCGCAAACGCTCGGGGAGGATGGCGATCCGCTGGACATACTGGTGATGTGCAGTGAAAGCATACAGGCCCTTTGCCTGGTGGAAGCTACCGTCATCGGTAATATGCAGATGATCGATAACGGTGAAAAGGACGATAAGATCATTGCAGTGGCTACAAAGGATCCCGGCGTAAATTATATCAGCAGCGTTGATGAGCTTCCCAAACATTTTATAGCTGTGCTGCGCAATTATTTTGAGCAATACAAGGTGCTTGAAAATAAAAAAGTGCTGATCGATGAATTCCAGGATAAAAACGCGGCCTATAAAGTTATTGAGGAGGCGATAGCTCTTTATAAAACCAGTTTTCCAAAATGATCACTAAAAAGAAAGACATGGACATGCAAACCATTCTCATCATCATCCTGGTGGGCATTGCGGCCGGTATCTTAGGCGGGCTTGTAGGCGTTGGCGGAGGTATCATCATTGTACCTGCACTTGTTTATTTTATCGGCTTCAGCCAAAAGACCGCACAGGGCACATCACTGGCGCTGATCATGCTGCCGGTTGGCATTTTTGGCGTACTGCAGTATTATAAACAGGGACATGTTGATTTCAGGATAGCGGGTATTCTCGCCATTGGATTTTTAGCCGGAAGTTATTTCGGAAGCAAAGTAGCATTAAGCCTGCCGCAGGATACGGTAAAAAAAATATTTGCCATGCTGATGATCGTCATTGCGATCAAGATGCTGTTTTTTGATAAAATCAAAAAGACAGGGCCGGAAGCTAAAATGGAACAGGAGATCAAAGGGCCTGCAAATGATGTATCAATAAAAATGAACGGGGGCAACAAGAACTGACCCGCCTGCCGGCCTTGCCCCGTGCACCGTCGTGAAGCTATGGCGCAAGTGACTCAAGCACAGCTAAGGCGATGCAGGCAAGTCAGAAATACCTTTTAATGATACGGAGCCTTTGTGTTCTTATACCGGTCTCTGCATTTACGATCCCCTGGCTGTCTATCTTATCAACCCTTACTTTACCGGCAGAATGAATGATCTCATTTGGATTAAGCAAGATACCCACATGAATTATCCGGCCTTCCTCATCATCAAAAAAAGCAAGGTCGCCGCAATGCGCCTGTTGTAAAAAATCCACCGGCTCTCCCTGCGTTGCCTGTTGCTGTGCATCCCTTAATAATGGAATATTCATGAGCTTATACACCGATTGTGAAAAGCCGCTGCAATCAATACCGAACACCGACCTGCCGCCCCACAAATAAGGACTGTTCAAAAATTTGAATGCGAGTTGCTTTACATTCTTTGCATCTTTTTTAACCGAAGCAGGGCTCCATACCTTACCCTTGTAATGCACCATATTCTTTCTCCAACCCGCTTTACCATTCTTCATTGCTGTTAGCGGGCTTCCGAAAGGCACCCACATGGGGTGGCCATTGAAGTCAATCTCATTTACCCAGCCTGCGGTAAAATTATTCTCTTCAAAATAATATTGGTCGTCATCTATTTCCTGGAAATGCGATTGCTGGCACCAGCCGGTATAGGCATCCATCTTATTTACGATCTTTATCCAGCCGGTCTTTTCAACAACCGTGATGATGCAGCATTCACCAAATAATAACTGGCTTACCATCTCTGCTTTATGGTCGGGATCAATTCTTACCGGGGCAACCGGCACACAGCAAAGGGCGTAGCTCATGTATTCGTTTTCAGTTCACTAAATTATGGAATTTAAAGTATGTTTACATCTAAGTAATACAAATTTGTATCCCTTGCCTGGCAGCAAACACGATCATATAAGCGATAGCGAACTGTTACAGCATTTTTATGCAGACCATAACAATGAATGGCTGGGTATCTTACTGCAACGCTATACCATGCTGCTGCTGGGTGTGAGCATGAAGTACCTCAAAAACGAAGAAGAGGCAAAGGATGCCGTACAACAGGTATTTTTAAAAACCATCAATGAACTGCACAAATACAAGGTGGAATATTTCAAGAGCTGGATCTACATGATCGCCAAAAATCATTGCCTGATGAAGCTGAGGGACAAAGGCAGGTTCAGCGGAGAGATCAATGAGCGCCTGATGGCAACGCCTGATGAATCAGAAGAAAAGAATAATTATCTTGAAAAGGACAGAACGCTCACCAGCCTTGCAGGCGCCCTGCAGCAGCTCAACAAAGAGCAGCAACTATGTGTAACTTTGTTTTACCTGGAGAAAAAAAGCTACCAGGAGATCGCAGGCCAAACAGGATTTACCATCATGCAGGTGAAGAGCCATATACAAAACGGGAAAAGGAATTTGAAGATAGCGATGGAGAAAGTGGTAAGTGATAAGTAAAGACCATGAAGAAGTATATGATTCTATAAAACGGATATAAAAAATAAAAATAAAGCCACTCCCTCTCCTTAAGGAGAGGGTTGGGGTGAGGTAACAATGAGTGATGATCTGAAAAACATATTATCCAATCTTAACAAAGAGATAGAACAGGAGAAACTCCTGGCTTATCTTAATAAAAAACTGTCGGAACCCGAAGCGCACGAAGTGGAAAAGCAGATGGCGGATGATGCTTTTATGAATGATGCGGTTGAAGGGCTGGAAAATTTCAACAATAAAAAAAACCTCTCCCTTTATGTAGAGCAGCTCAATGACAGCCTGAAAAAACAGCTCGATAAAAAGAAAAAACGTAAAGAAAAGCGGAAGCTAAGGGACCATCCACAGCTTTATTTTACCATCATACTCCTGCTCATCCTGGTGATCATCAGCTTCGTGCTGGTAAAAAAATATTTAACCGCCTCCTGACAGGTTTCCCAAAAAGTGGTTTGGCTTCCCCGTCAAAACTTATCATTTCATTTGACATTATTCCGGGCCAAACAGCTGCCATCCCCCGGTACCCGCTGCCGGTCATAACCGTTGTAACCCATACCTGTACTGCATTACATATTAGTCTCCCGGAATAATCAACCACCCTTTTATTATTTTTTTTATTAAAGGCATAGGATTTGATATGTTAAGGCGTTGGGGCATCAAAAGCGCCAAAACTAAGGTCTTCCTTTTAACGGTCATACTCATAACATAGTGGTATTACAGGTTAAATGATCCTTTGCCCATAAGAAGCTATACAATAGATAGATGACAAACCGAATTATCATAATGCTGGTATCTGCCTTTACCATCACGGGGCTGAAAGCACAAACCGTTGATTTTACTTTTACCACAACCAATGGCGTTTTTTGTAGTCCACAAGAAGTAAAATTTGTGCAAATGGCCTCCGGCACGCCTACCGATTTTATCTGGGATTTTGGTGACGGACAAACGGGCAGTGGTCCCACAGCAAATATCACCTATGATTTTCCGGGCTCCTATACCGTAACACTCACTGCCGTTTATGCCGATAATGCAATAAGTACCAGCAAAACAGTTGTTATCAATCCTTCACCGGCAATAAGTTTAACAGCCGATAAAAATTATTTGTGCCAGCCGGGTAATGTTGTTTTTACAGCAGCAGGTAGCCCTTTCATTACAACCTATGAATGGGATTTCGGCGATGGCTCACCCGTGGTATCCACAAGTACCAATACCGTAAGCCATAATTTTACGGTATATAATTCTTTTACTGCGAAAGTAAAAGCCATTACAGCCCCGGGCTGTACAGCCAGTGCCAGCTATGCGTTGCAGGTCACCAAATTTGCCATCACCGGTACTGTAACGCCGCCCCAGGGATGTATACCGATGAGCACGGTATTGAGTGTAACTACCAATTTACCACCCGGCGATGCCACGCAGAATTTTGCATGGGATTTTGGAGATGGCTCTCCTGTTGTAAATGGCACAGCGAATAATATCACACACCTCTACAATACCACGGCAAATATTACAACGGCCGGTGTAAGCATTACCAGTATACAGGGATGCATCAACCAGCTTACATTCCCCGGGTATGCATACGGAACACCACCTTTTGGAACAAATGCCTACACCGCTGCGGCCCGTGATACTTTTTGCGGATCAGAACTTGTAAGGTTCCATGGCAAGGCAACCAATGCCAATTCCTACTATTGGGATTTCGGCGATGGCATAAACATTACCACGCCAGACACCATTATAGATCATAAATACAGGACACTGGGTAATATGCAGGTGATCGTTACCCCTTATTTTAATGGTTGTGCCGGTACTAAAGACACCATAAACATTTTTATAGAAGGTGTTATAGCGGATTATACTTACAGTAATACCTGTGGTAATAAAAACACTTATTCCTTTATAAACCAGTCACTGGGAAATGTGGATCATTTTGAATGGACATTTACTGATGTGCCTTCACTCATTGATTCCACGAACTACAATATAACGCACAGCTTCCCTTTGAACGGTGTTTTCAACAGTTCCCTTTATCTTATTGACAGTACTACGGGCTGCACTGATGTTTGGATACGTAATATTTTCACGGCAAGACCGGTATTCAGCAGGAGCCTTAACGCGGTTTGCAAAGACAGTCTTATCGTTTATAATGTAAGCAATACCTACCCTGCCGGTTATGGCTTTACTTACGAGTTCGTGGTTAATGGCACCAGCGTGATCAACCACGATGATTCGGTCCTTTCCTACTATCCCACAGCGCATGGAAATTTTACAGAGTATGTAGTTATCAGGGATACCTATAACGGAACCTGTAATGACAGTATCTATCTTTCCACGCCCACACAGGTAAGAGGCCCGGTTGTTAGTTTCAGCGCACCATCAAGCATTTGCTTTGATACGCTGATCACAGTCATCAACAATTCCTATCCGTATTTCCCGGGAGATAATATCATAAAATGGGATTGGAATTTTGGAGACAGGAGAAAAGATTCCGTTAGGTCACCAAAGCCACACGCTTATATCGTACCCGCAGTTTATTACATCACGCTTACCGCAACCGATATAAATAATTGCAAACAGAAGTTTGAACACTACTTAAGTATTAAACCCCTGCCACGGATCAATGTATTCCCGGCGATAGATACGATCTGCCAGGGAAGTACAGCAACGCTCAGGGCATATACTGCAGATACCTTATTGTGGATAACAAATACCAACCTCAGTTGCAGCACTGCCGACTGTGATACCGTTGTTGTTAATCCTGCCATTACAACAAACTATATCGCACGGGCTATAAATATATACGGATGCAGATCCTATGATACCTCAGTGGTAAAAGTATTCGGGCCTATCAACCTGCAGGTATCACCCTCAGATACCACGGTATGCCCGGGCCAACCCATACCCTATACCCTGAATGCAGTTGGCAAGACCCTGTGGACACCTTCCAGCTTTTTAAATAATGACAACATACGCAACCCTATAGCAAGACCCGATTCCGCCATCACCTACACCGTTATCGTTGCTGATTCGGTGGGTTGTTATGCAGATACCGCAATAGCTATAGTGAATGTTCATCCCAGGCCTTCTGTTGACGCGGGCCCCGACAAGGTGCTGCCTTATAATACGCCATATACCATTACGCCGGTATACAGCAGTGATGTGGTAAATTATGTATGGACGCCGGCAGGAGATCTGGGTTGCACCAACTGTCCCAACCCTGATGGCGTTGCATTAGAAAGCGAGACCTACCAAATTGATGCGATAAGTAATCTCGGCTGTAAGGCTACAGACCAGGTTAAGATCTGGGTAAACTGTGAGAAAAGTAATTTACTGATGCCAACAGCCTTTACACCAAATAAAGACGGAACCAACGACCGCTTTTATCCCATTACAAGGGGCTATAAAAATATAAAGGCATTTATTGTTTTTAACAGGATGGGCAATAAGGTATTTGAAAGAAAGAACTTTCAACCCAACATGCCATTACTTGGCTGGGATGGTGCTATAAGAGGATTTGAATACGGCCCCAATGAAACATTTGCATGGTATATGGAAGCCGAATGTGATGCAGGCCAGCTTGTTGTTACAAAGGGAACGGTTGTGTTGTTAAGGTAGGACCGGGATCTACTATTTACCATTTATTTACGATTTATTATTTTACTATTTAGGAGCAGGCTATATGGCCATGGTCTAATGGTAAATCGTAAATTATAAACCTTCCTGCCTAAGCCGCGATCATCACCCGCTGCACAACAGCAACCATGGGTTCATCAGAAGTAATGACAGCATAATGTGGAATGCCCGGCTTGATAACAATGATCTCCCCGGCATTGTAGTGTTCCTTTTTCCCGTTGAAATACATATCACAGTGGCCCTTTAATATTACGATGAACTCATTGTAATCCGTATGTACCTCTTCTTCGTGCCCCTTCTTTACCCACACCATAAAATTGGTTACCACTTCTGTTGAGGGCAGTTCATGCACCGATAAATTATCATATGGTTCCGCTGGCTCATGGGCAATAAAGCCAGGGGGCCTGTTGACTGCGATCCATTCCTTAAAATCAACCGCGGTGGTATTTTGCATTATAAGCGGGGGATATTTTTTACCGGGACCTGACTGGCCTTCGTAAAAAAGCAACAGTAATTTTGTTTTAACTGCAGACTTAGGCACAACTCCTTTTTTTAAAGCGTATTGCTCAAGCGAATCACTGATCTCCAGCAGTTCCTCCTTTATTTCATAATATTTCATGGCATGTGCCTCTACCTCTGCCCTTTCCTTGTCGGTAACAAAGCCGAGGCAATAGGCTTCCAGTATACCGGAAGCTATGTAATCTTTGATATTCACGCGGGGCAAAAGTATAATAAAGTCCGGCTAATTTACAGGACTTTATTTTTTAGTGATAAATTTTACTGTTGGATTACAAAACGCTGTACGCCTGACCTTTCCGCGGCGTTACTGCCATACAGTTGGTAAGTGCCTTTTGCAAGGCCTGTTACATTCATATCTATAGTATTAAACCCCGCGATCATATTAAAACTTCGCTTTTGCAGCACCCTTCCCTGCATATCGGTGATCACAATGTCTATATCCCTTCTTTGCGCAGCGCTTATATTTAATTTAAAATGCCCGTTGGCAACAGGGTTTGGTGCGATGGAACTGATATCAATTCCCCTCTCTGCATTTATTAAACTTACAATGGTACTATAAGAAACTTTACCACCGGCAGCCGTCATTTTAAGACGATAATAATTTATGCCGGGTACAGGTTGCTGATCAGTATAATTAAATGGCTGCCGGCATTCCAATGCAGTTGCGGTCAAAGAATAGATGTCCTTGTAATTCCTTGCGCTCGTACTTCGTTGCAGGTGCATCGTAATCCCAGGCGTAGCAGTACATGTCAGCTTCCAGTTGAGCAGGTGTGTATCATGTTGTT
>DATHEH010000309.1:0-9314 GCA_035318685.1 Ferruginibacter sp. | reverse complement strand
GGTATATTCAGCCTGCATTTTTATATTTTCATCTTTATTGCCATGTTCGTTTTATTCGGGCTGGGTAAACTGAATGATCAACTGGGCTGGAGCCTGATAACGATCATAGAGATTTTGCTTGGCGTGGGACTTTTCTTTTATCTCTATAAAGCCATGCGTAATTTTTACCGGCAGCGAAGGACAAAAACAATTTTAAAGTTTTTGATACTTTGCTTTCTGCTTTTGATAGTTCTTTTTCTTTTATTCACTGTGTTTTTATTTTTCTCTCTTTTTAAACTTTAATTCACCTATGACATCACTAAATAGCCAGGCATTTGAAAGGTTGATAAAAATAATGGATGAACTAAGGGAAAAATGCCCGTGGGATAAAAAGCAGACCATTCAAACGCTCCGGCAGTTAACAATAGAAGAAACCTATGAGTTGGCGGATGCCATCACCGATAATGACTGGAAAGGAATAAAAGAAGAGCTCGGCGACATTTTGCTGCATATTGTTTTTTATGCCAAAATAGGCACCGAGCAAAACAAGTTCACTTTAGCCGAAGCCATCAATGATGTTTGCGAAAAACTGATCTCCCGTCACCCGCACATCTACAGCGACACCCATGTAAACAATGAAGAAGATGTTAAAAAGAACTGGGAAAAACTCAAGCTAAAGGAAGGCAAGACTTCGGTCTTAAGCGGAGTGCCCAGGTCATTGCCCTCCATGGTAAAAGCCATGCGGCTGCAGGAAAAAGCCAAACAGGTGGGCTTTGAATGGGATACCAAAGAACAGGTATGGGATAAGGTGGAAGAAGAAAAAAAGGAGCTTTTTGAAGCCATTGAATCGGGTGATGTTAACAAAATGGAAGATGAATTGGGCGATGTTTTTTTCTCTTTGGTAAACTTTGCAAGGTTTTTGCAGGTAGATGCCGAAAATGCCCTGGAACGGACCAATAAAAAGTTCATTGATCGTTTTACCAGGATGGAGGCGGAGGCCCTGAGTTCGGGAAAACACTTACACGACATGAGCCTGGCTGAAATGGACAACTTGTGGAACAGGATAAAGAAAAAATAAACCTTTTTAATCGACTGATTGCAAACTAATCTTCCTTTAAGCGGCTTTTTATATAAACACAGTTATTTGCTGATAATTGCAGCATGGTTCATTACCATATCTTTCATCATTGATAATTACTGGTCGGGTAATTCTTCTGTTGATGCCGTACAATCAACCCTTGAAAATTACATACACAGGCAGGAAAAGGATTTTAAGGAATTGATGAAGGATACTGCAATAGTGAACCGTATCAACAACAATTCTTATGATGAGCCCCATTTAAAGAAACTGACAGACAAGAAGTACTTCATTTACCGCTATTTTGTAAATGATATCGGGCTGCATCAACTTATTTTCTGGAATACACAATCCGCATTGCCTTCGCCCCAGGTAGTTTCATCACCGGATAGCTCGGGGTTCATCCAGCTGGAGAATGGTTATTATGCCTGGCAAAAGATCAATACAGCATCCAGTATCACTGTTGCACTGATCCCTGTGAAGTGGAATTATTTTGTAACGAATGCGTACCTGAAAAATTCCTTCGCTACAGGCGAGGGGATAGAAAACAATTATGACATTTCTGATCAGCCCAATAACGCTGTGGTAAGGTCGCTGAATGGTAAAAGCCTTTTCTACCTTGTTGAGAGATCCGGTATTACTGTTTCAAAGAATAATATAGTTGCTGCCTGGATGAGGATCCTGGCTGCCATCTTTGTTTTACTCTACATTCATTTGCTGGCTACTCAAATAGTTGCCAGGAATAGTTTTCCCCAAGCAATCCTGTTTTTGGCCCTCACCGTTTTTGTGCTGCGGTGGTTAAGTTATTTTTTCCCTTTCCCGCTAAATTTCCGCCAGTTCGATCTCTTCGATCCTTCGGTTTACGGTTCCAATGTTGTGCTTCGTTCCCTGGGAGACCTGTTAATTAATTCCGTTCTGTTTACCTGGGTGGTATTATTTATTCATTATCATTTGCAGGAAAAGGATATCGTACCCAGTAGTAAAAGACCGGTATTCAAATGGGTTGTGCTGGGCTTATTCTGTATCATATTGCTGGCAATAACTTTTATGCTTGGGGAGGTGATCCGGAGTATGGTGGCCGATTCGCAGATATCGTTTGATGTGATCAATTTCTTTACGCTGAATATTTATAGTGTCATAGGTTTCGTGGTATTGTGCTGCATCGCGATCGGTTATTTTTTGCTGAGCCAGATACTACTGCATTTTCTGCGCCCGCTTTTCCCAACAGTATTCCCATGGTTATACCTTGCAATCACTATCGGGGGACTCATTTTCCTCACATTCCAGTTAAGTTTTTCAAATGCCGGCTTCGAATTATTCATACTGGCCTGGCTTTTACTTTACCTGTTCCTGTTGAATAGCCGGGAACTGGAACTTACACCCAAGAAGATCGCTTCATCACGACTGATCTTCTGGTTATTCTTTTTTTCATTGACGATCACTACCCTCATTGTAGTAGAGAACAGCAAAAAAGAATTGCTTAACCGCCAACACTATGCAGAAACACTTTCAACAAAAGCTGATCCGTCAAGTGAAACACTTTTAAATACGCTGCTTACTGATTTCCGCAACGAATACCTTGCCGCAAATTTCTACAGGTTTAAATTTGATTCGTCCAACCAGTTCTTTAAAGACAGCCTGGTGAATGGTAATTTTTCTGGCTATACCAATAAATATGAAACAAAGATCTACAGCTTTGACGAGAACGAGCGGCCATTGTATAACCAGGATGCAACGGGTTTCAATGAATTGAATACCGTATTGAATACACAGGCCAAGCCTACGAATATACCTGACCTTTTTTATTATGATGAATCCTACGACCGCTTTAGTTATATAAGCCGCAAAACGGTAACAGACAGCTATAGTGACACCCTCGGTTATGTATTTGTTTTGGCCAATCCAAAAAAATACAAAACAGATGCGTTGAACCTTGAGCTTTTCTCCAAAGGAAATAATAATGCCATTGAGAATTCGCCAATATATGCATTTGCTGTATATAATAATCTCCAACTGGTAAGCAGCCACAATGATTATGCCTTTGCTACCCGGCTGTCACCCGAGCAGGTGCCTAAAGAAGAATTTGTAAATTTTAATAAAGCCGGCTATGATGAACTTTGGTATAAAGCAGGGCCGCAAAAATTTGTCATCATTGCCAAGCAGAATAATTTCCTGATAGAGTCCATTACCCTGTTCTCGTATTTATTTTGCGCCTTCCTCCTGGTAACCGGCGTATTCTGGTTATTAAATGCCAGTATCCGTGCAAGATTCAATAAACAGCTTTTTAAAAAATACTGGCAACTCAGCATACGTAACCAGATACACGGCACGGTCATCTTTGTAAGTGTACTTTCCTTTGTGGTGATAGGTATTGCAACCATCCTGTTCTTCATAGGCAGGTATGAGAACAGTAACCGGGAAAAACTCAGCAGGGTCATTCATGTAATGGAGAACGAGGTCCGCATTTCTTTATCTGAGTTGGCAATATTTGATGACGTGATAAAAGTTTATGATGAGTCCTACCGCGAAAAGCTGGAAAAGACCATTGATAAGATATCGGAGATTCATGCAGTGGATGTTAATTTGTACGACCTGGATGGCAACCTGAAAGTATCATCGCTTCCCCTGCCTTACAACAAAGGCATCATCAGTACCAAGATGGACCCTATTGCCTACTATCACCTGCGCAAAATGAAGGAGGTGCAGTATTTTAAGGAAGAAAAAATTGGCAAGCTGAATTTTATCAGTAATTATGTTCCTGTAATTGATGCAACGGGAAGAGAGTATGCCTACCTGAACATTCCGTATTTTACTTCAGAGAGCAAATTGCAGGAAGAGATCGCCAACTTTTTAGTAACGATCATAAACCTCAACGCATTCATATTTTTAATTGCAGGTATCGTTGCACTGTTCATCACCAACCGTATCACCCGTTCTTTTTCTTTCATCAGCGATAAAATGAAGGCCGTTAATTTGGGGCAGCTCAATGAGGCTATTGACTGGAAGCGTGATGACGAGATCGGAGAACTTGTTAATGAATACAATAAAATGGTGAGCAAGCTTGATGAGAGTGCCATAGCCCTTGCAAAGAGTGAACGTGAAGGGGCGTGGCGTGAGATGGCAAGACAGGTAGCGCATGAAATAAAGAACCCGCTAACCCCGATGAAGCTGAGCCTGCAGTACCTGCAAAAAGCCATCAGCAGCAATTCAAAGAATGTAAAAGAGCTTACCGCAAACGTGGCGCAAACATTAGTAGAGCAGATCGATCACCTGAATCATATAGCGGGAGAATTTAGCCAGTTTGCAAACATTGGTAATACGAAGAATGAAATATTTGACCTGAACGAGGTTATTAAAATGGTCACCCAGTTACATTCTATTGATGATAGGCTGAAGCTAAGCTGGATACCGGTAAACAAACCGGTAATGATCTACGCTGACCGTACGCATATCAACCGCTTATTCACCAACCTTATACAAAATGCCATGCAGGCTGTGCCGGAAGACAGGGTTGTGCAAATAAAGATCGAAGAAGAACTGCAGGATGATAAAGTGCTGATCAGGGTAAGAGACAACGGCATGGGCATAGCGGAAGAAGTGCAGTCAAAGATCTTCACCCCAAATTTTACAACCAAGACCTCAGGAACAGGCCTTGGTCTTGCCATGAGTAAAGGAATAGTGGAACAGGCAAAGGGCAATATCTGGTTTGAAACAAAGGCAGGAGAGGGAACTACCTTTTTTGTTGAATTGCCGGTGGCAGATGAAAAATAATTTATTAAAGCCGAAAACCAATGCTTCTTTATATGCCTTTTGCTTTTTTCCTCTTTTGAACAAAATCCTCAAATTGCGCCAGCCCCATGCTGCTTAGGTTTTGGTCTTTTGTAACCATTGCTTTTTGGGCCGAAAGAACGCCATAGCGGTTATCTTTAAAACCTTCGATACTGTGCGCATCGGGATCAATGGATAGCAGTACATTTTTTTCAAGTGCATAATCAATTTGCCTCCAGTCAATGTCAAGCCGGTTTGGATTTGCATTCAGTTCTATCACTACCTGGTTGGCGGCGCAGGCATCGATGATCTTTTTATGATCGACCGGGTAGCCTTTTCTGCTTAGTAATAGCCTGCCGGTCATGTGTCCCAGGATGGTAGTGTAAGGATTTTCTATGGCTGTTAAAAGGCGTTGTGTGGCTTTTTCTTCGGTCATTTTTAAAATACTGTGCACAGATGCGATCACAACATCAAAAGTAGAAAGTATATCATTGCGGTAGTCAAGACTGCCATCATAAAGAATATCGCTCTCAATGCTTTTAAATATCTTAAAGCCGCTGAGCCTTGCATTTAATTCATCTATTTGCTGCTGTTGAGCCTGGATCCTTTCTTCAGAAAGCCCGTTTGCATAAAATGCGCTTTTACTGTGGTCGCTGATCACTAAGTATTCAAATCCCTGGGTTTGGGCCGCGATGGCCATTTGTTCCAGGCTATAACCTCCGTCGCTCCAGTTGCTATGGCAGTGAATGATCCCTTTTATGTCGCCGGGTTGTATCAATGAGGGGAGTTGAGATCCTTTTGCCTTTTCAATTATTGCAGGATTTTCTCTCAGGCAGGGTGAGATATAACTGATCTTCACCTGTTCAAATATGGCTTTGTCATCATCTCCACTTGTTTTGGCAAAATCAAGCCCGGGGAATTGGGTAAGGAAAGCATTATGAAATTCAGCACTGCAGGAAGTGGCAAACAGTCGCTTTTCCATGCCCTCTTCCCCTGTATATAGCCTTAATTTGAGGCCATTCAGTAATTTATAAAGCAGGGTACCCGGCCCTTCCTCCAGCAGTTCAGGCGGGTTAGCCGATTGGAATTTTGGTTTTATAAGCTCGTTCGTACTTTTTACAACGTATTCGAGTTCATCAATAAACTCCATCTGCCTTTTAAAATTACCCGTAATAAATACATTGCCTGGTAAAAATAATTTCTCAAGATAGGCATTGATCTGGGGAACAACGGCTTCAACCTGCGGGTATAAATAGCTGCCCCGGTTGCTGAAATAGAATTCAATAGTATCAATTACATTCAGCTGGGTCTTTTCGCCAAAGCCTTTATACAATTTAAGCCGGTTCTCTTTGCATGCGTATAAAAGTTCACCAATGCTTTCTATCTGCATCTCTTTCCAAATGGCAGAGATCTTTTTAGGACCTATGCCTTTCAAGTTCAGCATTTCCATCACACCCTTAGGTGTTTTTTCCGTGATCTCAAGTAAAGCCTGCAAAGAACCTGTTTCTAAAAGTTCAATTATTTTTTTGCCTGTTGATTCACCAATTCCTTTTATACCAAAAATTTTTACCTTAGGTGTTTCACTTAATTGCAATGGCAATTTTTCAATGTTAAATGCCGCAGAAGCATAAGATTTTGCCTTAAAACTATTTTCCCCGTGTACGTCCATTAATTTGCTTAAGAGGGAAAAAATATCGGCAATTTGGTAATTATCCATGTTTAAATGTAAGAAATGTAAAATTACAAAGAAACAGAAATCGGGGTTAAAATGGTAAAAATCTTAAGATTTTTGAACGATAAGAAAACAATTCTGACACTAAAAAATAAATAAAATACACTTAATAAAAATAATAATGAGCATAAATAATTACATCAATGATCCTTTTTTTTGAACCATAATGTTACATGGTATTTGAAATATAACGAGGTATTAAATGTAAAACAGGGATGGGATGAAAAGCAGTGTGGGAAAGGCTTATAAAAAAAAAGTCCCGGTAAATTACCAGGACTTTTAAGATATTTTGCTTTTTTAAAAAGCGAAGATTACTTCTTCTTTGCAGCTTTCTTCTTAGGAGCAGCTTTCTTTTTTGGAGCAGCTTTCTTCTTAGGAGCAGCTTTCTTTTTTGGAGCAGCTTTTTTAGCGGCTTTTTTCTTTGTTGCCATTTTTTTAAATTTAATTGGTTAGTAAATAATACTTAAAAATAAAAATATTTTTTAAACTACCAAAATAAAATATAAAAAAATTATGATGTGGCCTCTACCGCAGAAACTGAAACAACAGTTTTATCTCCCTTTGTTTTTTTAAATTCAACCAGTCCATCGGTCATTGCAAAGATGGTAAAGTCTCTTCCTACACCAACATTTTTACCGGGATGGTAAGTAGTTCCGCGCTGGCGAATAATAATATTGCCGGCAATTGCAGGTTGACCACCATAAATTTTTACACCTAATCTTTTACTTTGTGAATCACGACCGTTCTTTACGGAGCCTTCACCTTTTTTATGTGCCATGTTACTATAAATTAATAATTCAAAAAATTCAATTGTATGCTTAAACAATAAAACCGGGTTATTGTCGTTAAGCGATCCCTGTTACTTTAATATGAGTATAATGGGTACGATGTCCGTGTTTTTTACGGAAGCCTTTTCTTCTTTTCATTTTAAAAGCTATCACTTTGTCGCCTTTTACAAGGTCGCTGATGATCTCTGCTTTTACGGTAACTTTTACATCACCTCCGAAAACAACTTTGCCTTTACTTTCAGACATCAATACTTCGGCAAACTCTACAGAGTCACCTGCTTTACCCTCTATATGAGGTACATAAAGGCTATCACCTTCTTTAACTGTAAATTGCTGTCCTGCTATTTTAACTACTGCTAACATAAATATCCCAAATTTAGGACGGCAAAGGTAAGGGTTTACGTTGAAAACTGAGCAGTGTTTTTCAAAAAATATACACAATAATGGCCTGTATATGGTTGAAAACCTAAGCCCGGCCACTGGAAACCCGGGGCAAAGAACTCAAGGGCAAACCGGAATCTGCTATATTCGCTGTACTAATATGCGCTATTTATACCGATCTATACAGGTAATTTTTACCATTTGGGCCTTTATTGCTTTTACAGCGTTCCTGCTCCTGATATTCCCCATAGTAGTTGTTGCCTCTTTTTTTGGAAAGATAAAGGGCGGCAATTTTACCTATAAATTATGCCGCATATGGGCTGAGTTCGTTTTATTGATGCTGGGTATCTTTCATAAAACCATTTTTGAAGCCCCTCATGACAGGAATAAGCAATATGTGTTCGTGTTCAACCATATTTCTTTCCTGGATATCCCCGTTTTGCTGAAATCGATCCGGGGGCAACATATAAGGGTATTGGGAAAAGCTGAAATGGCTAAGATACCCATCTTTGGGTTCTTATATAGAAATACCGCTGTAATGGTAGAAAGGGATAGCCCCGAAAAAAGAACAAGGAGCGTTATGCAACTCAAATCGGTCATTAAAAAAGGGATCTCTATAGTGATCGCCCCGGAGGGTACATTTAATATGACCAACAAACCCCTAAAGGAATTTTTTGACGGGGCATTCAGGATCGCCATTGAAACAAAAACACCGATCAAGCCCATTTTATTTTTAGATACCTATGACCGGATGCATTACAACAGTATTTTCTCACTCACGCCCGGAAAGTCAAGAACGATTTACCTGGACGAAGTAAATGTTGACGGCCTTACCATCAATGACATCGCTTTCTTAAGAGAGAAAGTGTACAGGATCATGGAAGAAGCATTGAGAAGGTATAAAGCAAGCTGGATAAAACCCATGTGAAAAATAAACTTGGGTTAACTTTAATGTGTTTGTCAGCCTGAGCTCGTCGAAGGCGGATTATACAGGATTTAAATTTAGGATCATAGGATGAGCAAAGAAAATGAAATAGCATTTACAAAAAGATCTTCAGGTTTTTGGGCAGAGGTCATTCTACCCCTTGCACTTCCCACAACATACACTTATGCTATTCCCGTTGAATTAAAGGAAAGGGCAAAACCAGGTTGCCGTGCAGAAGTTGTTTTCGGGAAGCAAAAAAAATATGCCGGCATCATAAGATCTGTTTTGGATAAAGAGCCCGCATATCCCACAAAAGATATCCTGAATATCCTCGATGACGAACCCATTTTATACCCCCAGCAATTACAATTGTGGCAATGGATGAGCAGTTATTATATGTGCAGCGAAGGTGAAGTGATGGCCGCAGCACTGCCAACGCATTTTAAACTAAGCAGTGAGACCATACTGCTGTATAATGAAGAAGCAGGTGACGATTTTACCCAATTGAATAGCGAAGAATTCCTGGTTGCCGAAGCCCTTTTGTTAAAAAAGGAATTAAGGCTTACCGAAGTACAACAGATACTGGATGTGACACATGTTTACCCGCTCGTAAAAAAGCTCATCGACAAGAAAGTGTGTTTTGTGTGGGAAGCAATGGACGAA
>DATHEH010000308.1:0-10144 GCA_035318685.1 Ferruginibacter sp. | reverse complement strand
ATGATTGCTTCAACGTCATGCCCCAATTGCACAAAACCTTTTGTTGGCAGTAGTACCAAGAACGAAATTTTGTGTCCACCTAAAACCTATAACTTAATTTTTTACCTTACTTTTTTTTGTCAACCGAATTTTTTTTTAAAGTAGGCGTGTCTACTGGAAGTGGAGACTTTTTTATATTATTTAGTTCCTTTTGATAAATACGCAATTGGCTATCTAATTGCGATACTTTGGATTTTATTTCAAATAGTTGTTCTTGGGTATTGTACAATTCTTTTTTTTCGGCGAATTTAGATGTATCCCTCTTTAATGCTAAAATAGCTATCCACGCCATTAATATTGCAACGAATAGTGTTGCGCCTTCCTTAAAATATGTCCACCAAATTTTATATTGCTCTTTTCTTAAAGTATCATTGCTGAATGCAAATACGCCAGGTTCTTCAATATTGACCATTTGTACATTGTCCTCCTTTTTAAGGGATACGTACCCTTTGCTAAATAAATTAATTAGAGCTTGGTCAAATCTTTTTTCAGGAGGGAAAAATTCATGCATATTTGCGATTGAAATAAACTGTTCCTTTTTGAAATGGAACATTTGTTTATATTCAATTATTCGCCCTAAAATTTTTTGTCTAAGGAAATTGTCAAACATATTTAACTGTCAAATGATTAATTGCTTAATTAATTTTAACGTTGGCAAAAACCCCATCTGTTATGGCGAGTTTTTGAGCGCCATTTGTTACACTTGCTGTAAATGTCCCGTCAATATAACCATTTTGAACTTTAGTAATTTGCACTTGTGAAAAATCTCCTGTTTGTCCGGTGTATTCAGTTGTAACATTACCTGAAACCAAAATAAGTCTGGCAACAAACCATGTTGTAGCTCCCTGCATTATGGGTGGCTGACAATAATAATTACCAACGGCTATTTCTGAATAGGTATTTGATAGCACAAGTAAATAAATAGCCTCAGTTGTAATTCCGTTATTTAAATAAGCGGCACTAATATTATAAGAAAATGTGTAAGGACTAATGGGTGGAATACCTTTAGTTATTTTAAATTGCTCTACTGCAGTGTATGAACGTGAAACCCCATTCACTTTATAGCTTATAGATTGTTGTGGCGGGTTTGTAGTATTTGTATTATCGGATGATTTATTACAAGATAAGAATACTAACAGCGTAGCTATGTAAACAAATGTTTTCATAATATTTATTTGATGTGTTATATTACTAAAGTGTCTAATCAAAAGAATTTAAAATCAAAAGTAACCCATCCTGTTCACCTAATGTCTACTGCACAAAGTATAGCTGTCAAAAAAACACGAACTGGAAATGTAGAGCCTCTTAGGTATTACTGCCAACTCTTAAATAGGCGCAGCATTCCTTGTCATAAACTTCCAACAATTTATGATAAATATTGACTATTAAATACATAGAAAGAAAATATGCGGAATAGAGAACCGGCGACAACTTAAATGCGGAGGCGTTTTCTGACGACAGAAGAACTATTGTCATCGTGGAATTCGGCTGCCAGGAAAATTTTATTCCGCTATTCCTTGATCTTTCTCCATTACACAGTGTCATGGTTAAATTTAATTACCAGCGATCTATTGGAGATCGTAACCATGCCTGGTTGCGGTTGTTTCACCGTATAGAAAGTTAGTTACTGTCCGTTCGGGTTCAGGCCCGAGCAGGCTTAATACCGGGTCTTTTGTAAATCCTTTTAGTTTAATATTGTGCACCAGGTCGTGAAGCATTTTATCCCGGTATTGTATTCCCCATCCTGCTGTGGTTGCCATTTTATTTCATCAAATTTCTCTTCTGATCTTATCTTTTTGTTTACAGGAGGAAACCAGGCTTAAAAGTAAATGAGTAAAATGATGGTTCTCATGTTGGTTACTTAAATATGCTGGCATTAAGTTATTCCTTTTGTAAAAATTCATGCTTAAATGCATCCTCGTGCCTTTCATAAAGTTCAACTAATTCCTTTGACCCTGCAGGCATAATTTCAGCGTTTAAAAGCTTCACTATTTCCTGTGTGGACACATTCACTCTTCCGGATTTCACTTTGCTCTTTACAATGCAGAACGCAATGTCCTTTCCCTGCCTCCTGATCTTTTGCTCAATAAAGATGAAATGCTCCTCCATGTGAAATACCCTTGTGGTGAGTACTGCTTTTTGAAATACTTTCATCGGCCTGAAAAACTGGATACTTATACTGGAATTCGGGAAATACCATTTCTGTTGCCGGGCCAGTTTAAAAAAACCTGTCCTTACCATATAATCGATACGGCCGGCCTCGAATACGCTCATCATGGCAGCGTGGTTCATGATGCTGACATCAACATCGGTAGGCCAAACGGAGAACTTTAAGCTGGAAGTTTCATTTATAGTGAGTTTGCTTTTGAATTTTGAAGAGAACAACGGTTTCAACAGCCTGATCCATCTCATGTGTAGTGTTTTAGTGGTTACGCTATGTAACACCACTAATATAATCAACAATTTCTCAAACCCCTTCTTTTTTGCAGGCTATTGGAAAAACCGCTGGAGTTGTTACCATAGGGCATCGTATTGCTTGGTTCAGCATCCTGTATTCATTAAGAGATTGAAAATATCCGTTAAGTAATGCTCCAACTTTTCGGGTTGCCGCAGTTTGGGTTCCGGATGGATAAACGCATGATGATGTATTTGTCCCCGTGACGATTTGATAAAGGAACGAAAATTTGATGAAAACGGGAAGTCCGTCGTAAAAGGATTAGTTAATATTGATCGTGTAGCTGACCACGGTATTATCCGGGTTAACAAACCTGAGTTCGAAAATGCGGGCTGTTGCAGAAATGAAATTATAAATTTTAGTTTTAATGCCGGCATCCGTTGTACACACCTGGCCCGAGTAATGGCCATAGGCTTTTACTGTAATAATATTACCAAGCCTCGTTTCTTCAAATTTATCCAGCACATCACAGGAACCACTCGTAAAAAACCAATGAACAGTAAGGTATTGCCTGGTTAATAACACCTGTAGTTGCACCATCAACTTTTGTCACCATCCTTAAACTATAGGAAATGCCCGGGTCCTTTGATTTGGTGCACGAAAATAAGGAGAGGCAAAACAGTAAAATCAGTATGGTCCTCATGATAAGGTTTTAGTAACAGACCATTTCCAGGGAACAGATGCTGCTTTGGCCATAACTAAAGGCCCGGGATCTTCCGGGCCAGTCCTTGCTTCTTTATTTGTGTGGATGAAAAATATCACTGCTTTTTTACCTGCTGTATCTCTTCAACCCCGCCTGGAGTGTATTTGAGGGTAACAAAACCTTTGCTGTCTTCCAGGATCGCCTGGTATGCCACAGCACCGTGTGCTGTTATTTCAATGGCATTGAATAACTGGTAAGAAGCGTATTGTTTTGCTATCGCTTTGCTGAAGGCCCGGGGTAAATGCTCCATTGCACAATCAGTGATGATATAGTTCAGTTCACCTTTCAGGGTAAAACTGGCTCTTACGTTCCGGCCATTGTTTGAGAAGGAGACCCAGCAATTGTCAGCATCGGTGGTCCATTTCTGGCTTGCGGCAGTTGGGAACAAACCAGAGAACTTAGCCGTAACCACGGGGTTGGCTGCAGGATCTATTTTAGTGCTATTGCCTTCCTTAACATGGAAGGTATTATTAACATAGGAAGGTTGAATAGCAGCAATGGCAGTAACTTCCTGGGCATAAGAATCAGTGAATAATGCAACGCTTAACAGCATAGTTGCAGCGATAAATCTGGCTGAATGTGTCATGTTATTTGTATTTATTAGTTGAAAAAAAATAAGAATTTTTACGTGGTATAAAAGTAGAACTCAAACCAGCCCTATGGCTGTAAGGATCGGTTCAAAAGCTATCAATTTTGCGTCAACTTTGCCTTGAAACGTACGCCGATGGCGTAATCCCGTACTGTTCCTTAAAACACTGGCTGAAATAAGAGGGGCTGCTGAAACCCACCCGGTAAGCAACGGTGGAAATGTCCTGGCCTGATGAAATGAGGCGGGAAGCTGTTTGTAAACGATACTGTCTTATCAGGTCGTTGGGCGACATATCGAGTAGGGATTTTAACTTACGGTTCAAGGTACTGCGGCTCATCGCCATGGTTTTACAGAGATGATCAACGCCCAGTTGGGGGTCGTCCAGTTTAGCATCCATTTCCCCGTAAAGCGCTACCAGGAATGGATCGGTAATTTCGGGTAATTGATCCGGGGGAGAGCTGCTGATCAACTTTGCCTGCAACCATGCCCTTTGTTTTTGCTGCAGCTGCAGCAGGTTAGCAATACGTAATTCCAGTTCCTGCAGGTTAAAGGGTTTGGTGATATAATCATCGGCCCCGGTCCCCAATCCTTTTAAACGGGCATCGTGTGCGGCTTTTGAAGTGAGTAAGATAAAACCAACATGTGCAGTGCGGTTATCTGCTTTGCAAATGCGGCAAAGATCGAATCCATCCTGCCCCGGCATCATTACATCACTGATCACAATATCCGGAAGCTCCTGTAAAATGACCTCCTGTGCCTTCAATCCATCTGCAGCTTCAAGAACGCGGTAATGTTTGCGCATGGTCTCTGTTAAAAAAGACCGCAGTTCATCATTGTCTTCTGCTATAAGCAGCAGGGGCAGGTCCTGTTCGTCACTTGTAACAATTTTCTTTTTATCGATGATGGGATCAGTAGCCGGAACAATTTCTGCAGGATGTAATTTTTTCATGGGTATCGAAACTGAAAAAACCGTGAGCCCGCCCGGCTTACTATCGAGTTCGATACTGCCCTGCATCAATTCGGTCAATTCTTTTACCAGCGACAGGCCAATACCTGTGCCACCATATGTGCGTATGGCGGAATCATCCACCTGGTAAAAACGATCGAATATTTTTTTTTGCTGGTCAGCAGGTATACCGGGACCGTTATCGGTCACTTCCAGCTGTATGGTATTATCCGGGGAAGAAAAAAGCGAAACGGAAACCATCCCGCCGGTGGGTGTAAATTTTAATGCATTGCTCAGCAGGTTAGAAATTATTTTACCCCATTTGTCTTCATCAAACAAATAATATCCTTCGATACCATTGGCAGAAAAACTGAGCGTTATATTTTTGTCTTTGGCGGCAGCCTCAAATGAACGCATACAATCGGCTGTAAAGAGTTCCAGGTCTCCCGCAGATAATTTTAGTTTGAGCTGCCCGTCATTCAGTTTGGAAAAATCAAGGAACTCGTTGATCAACCGTAACAACTGCTTCGAGTTTCGTTGTGCCGTTCTTACCGTGCTGATCGCTACTGCGGAAAGTGATGGGTCCTGTTCCAGTTTTTCCAGCGGCGTAATGATCAGGGTTAACGGCGTGCGGAATTCATGTGTAATATTGCTGAAGAAGCGGTCCTTCAGTTCATCAACTTCTTTTAAACGGAAGGCCTCTCTTTTTTCAAAGGCAAGCTCCTGCGCTGCTTTTAAACGCCGCTCCCTAAAAACCAGGTACCATCTTATTAAACCAATTGCAATTAATATATAAATACAATAGGCCCACCAGGTAGCCCAAAATGGCGGATGAATGTGGATGCTGATTGTTTTTTCAATATAGCTCCACGTACCATTTGTGCCCGATGCGTTTATATGCAACAGGTATTTACCCGGTGGTAATGCAGGATAGGCTGCTATATTGTTGGTGCCATTTTCTACCCAATTTTTGTCCACCCCATCAAGCCGGTAACGGTATTTTGTTTTTTGCGGCTGGTTGAACAACATGGCTGCGAATTCGAACCGCAGATAATTATTGTTGTGAGACAAATCGATTGAAGTAAGGGTGCTCAACGATTCCTTGATAATGCTTTCGGGAATATCGAGGTTCTGAGGCTGGTTATTTATTTGCAGCCCGGTAAGCATTACCTGCACCTGTTGCTTTTTGCCGGCCTCATCAAAATCGGCAGGGTTAAAAATAGTGTATCCATCCAATCCCCCAAAGCAAAGCCTACCATCGGCGAATGCGAATTTATGGGCTCTGTTGAATTCATTGTCCGATAAGCCATCTGATTTTTCAAATGAGGTAACCTGCCTGGTCTTTACGTTGAGCCTGAAAATCCCCTTGTTGGTACTGCACCAAATATTGCCCAATTTATCGGGTAATATGCAATAAACTGTATTGTTCGGCAAGCCGTCATCGGTGCTGTACACCTGCTGTAAGCCTTTTTTTACATCCCACAAGATCAAGCCGCCACCCCGGGAGCCGATCCAAAATTGACTGCTATCTAACTGATCGACACAAATTTCGGTGAGTGTAGCCGGCATAAAACCATTGGAAATTTTGCCATTAAAATGATTGATGCGCTTATTGTCCGAGTATTGCAACAGGCCATGGGCATAGGTAGATATCCAGGTATAGCCACCTATATAAGCAGCATCAGCAATTTCCACATCCTTCATGGTAGCGTCATCTAACGGTATTTTAGTTGGAAGCGATCGGGTATTTTTCCAGCTGTACCAGGTAGCTTCTTTTGGATTGAATGCAGTAATAATATTGCCGGGCATATTTACCAATGCCGAATACCCCGAACTACCTGTTAATACCGGCAGTGCCTGAATCCCCTGTTGATTCAGAAGAAAAACCTCGTTCTGCTGAGCCCAGTTTGAGGCGATATATAATTGACCTTTGCTATCACGTACCTGGCGGATATAATAGGATGACGGGTTCCAATCTTTTGGGAAGCGGAGCGGTTTCCCCCCTTCCAGTTGCAAGACATCTTTTATGAATGTGCTTTTGTGGGTGTAAAATTGAAAAAGAGAGGGCTGCAAGTCAATTTTCAAAAGCCCCTGGGCATCTACGCTTACCCAAAGTACGTTGGACCGGTCGATAAACATGGCTGTGATGTGTAATTTGGGGTTGCCGGTATTTTCCCATAACAGCTTGGCTTGCCCGTCTTTTTCCAGCCGAAAAATGCGGCCATGGTTAGTAAAGTAAGGCAGGCCTTGTGCATCTACCTGCAATCTCAAATTATATGTGGGATCAATGTATTTGGATTGGGGTATATACGGCATTGCACTGGTCTTTTTATTGATATCGAGCAACACGATATTGTTTTCAGTCAACACCACTAGTTTGTTGGGGGTAACAAAATGGGCGGGATAGTTTTCAAGATACCCCATTATGTTAGTAGGGGTGGCGGCATTTTTTACATGCGTATCAAAACGAATGCAGGTAAAAGTTTTACGGCCTGTATCGCTTACTTGTACACCATCTTCGCTCACAAGGAATAACCTGCCATCGGCAGATTGTATGACGGCGTTAACGGTATCTTGTTGAAGCAATCCATTGGCCCGATTGGCATACATAACTTTTCCGGTTGCAGGTTCTATCCAGCCCACTCCTTTGTGATTGTTCATTATAAACTGCAAGCCAGCCGGCACCTGATTCCTGCCCCAATAGGCCCAGGAAACATTTGGTATGTTGGCTATGCCTGCAAGTATGGTATTGTGACTGGCTTTAAAGGTCCTCATGTTAAAATTATCAGCCTCAAACGGACTGTTGTAATATACACGCAGCGTATTGTGAGCAGCCAGGCTAAGCGAATTAATAGTATTAGCTGCAAGCCCCGTTGAATCAGTGGGGCGGAATTTTATTGTTTTGAACGTCCGCCCATCAAAGCGGCACAATCCGTCGAGGGTGCCGAACCAAATAAAACCATCCTCATCCTGGGTAATGCCTGTAATAAAACTCTGCGGCAGTCCTTCCTCCACACCAAAATGTTGCTGGTTGGTATACAGCCGTTGTTGGGCAAGGCCGGTATAACCTGTACATAAAAAAAATGCCGGCAGGCATAACCTTATAACATGAGCCATAAAAGAGTGACCGGCTTTTTGGCTCAAGGGTAATATGTGTGGATGATAAAATGTGTAAGCATTGTTTCAAAAAAAGTAACATGGTTCAACTTAAGTACAGCAGGAATGCATAGGAGATGGTACTTAAATATACGAAGCTTTTGGCTTGGTTATAAAATTATACTCATGAAAGAACGCCGGGGAATTGCGCAGGGTAAGGTAAAGGGAAGGTCCTGATGTAATTTTTAAAATAATGAACCCGGTCAGTTCAGTTTCTGAAGCGTGTTCCAGTAGGTTCTGCCATAAGACACCAATATTTCGCTGCCCGGCTGAATGTTTTTAATGGCTTTGATGAAGACCCTGTTATTTTCGATGATATAAGTGCTGTTATTGGAGTTACCCCTGGTCTTCTTAAACCCGTTCCCGTCATTTGCATACCGGGCCAGTGCTGACTTTCGGTTCTTTGCGTCAATGACATAGTGCTTATTTACGTAGTATATATAAAGGTTCTTTCCGTCGTCATGGTCCGCATCTTCCCATGTAGTGATCTTTCCTTTGTATTCGGTGATCACCTGTCCTTTAGGAATAAATACTTTCGTAAACAAACCTTTACCCGCGTTAGGGATCGAAGACCGTTTTATAACAAGATGTTTCTTTGCATTCAGGGCCATAAGTACTTTTAAGGATACACGCAAATTTCCAGCCAATCTTTCTCATGCATTAGCTTGTTGTAAGACTAAAAGGAAGAACCATTGAACCTCGGGTTAACCACATTATTGTAGATAGAACCAAAGCGGTAGTTAACAGAAAAATAGAGACTCGTGTACCTCTGCGTGGCATATTGTCTTGATCCGGTCAACAGGTCAGTGAGGGTAACACCATTGCCGGAAATATTGGGATAAACACCTTTCGTAAAATTTGTATAGCAGGATATGTAGAAAGATAATCCTTTTGCTATCCTGATATCAAGGTTACCACCCACTGAAAATGTATTGACATTTCTTCCTTTGACCTTCAAACTGTCTGATTCGAATGAATTCAGGAAATTATCCCAGGAAGCATTCATGCTCATGTTTCCCCATTTTTGAATGAAGCCCACATTCAATGACAGGGAATGCTGGAATAACCAGTGTTCAGGCAAAATGTAAATGCTCGTATCAAAATACTCGTTATAAGAAGGGCCGATGCGGTAGAAAAGCGTAATAGATTTTTTAACGGCCTCCTTATAGGGAAAGAAACTATATTCGATCGCAGGATGCAGCATGACCTGGATATCGTAATTGCTGAACTCGCTGCGCAAAATATTGCCAAAACCACCAACTGACCAGTGGCTGTTCAGGCTGCCTACCATTGTCGCGTCGAAAGAGGAACTGTTATTGCTGATCCTGGTCTTATCGCCATTGGCTTCTGTAAAAGTGCTTGCAGATCTATTGATGTTTACATTCAGACCAACCTTTGACCTGTCCGTTGTCCTGTTGGCACTTATCCTTCCTGACAATTGTTTATACCGGCTGAGGTCATCCGATCTTACAGAAGCGCTTGCACTGATATTAAATACCCAGAAATTCCATTTGTCTTTTTTATTGGCCAGTGAATTCACGGAGGTCTCATCTTTTAAAACCGGTACACTGATGATTATTTTTTCTGCCAGGGAAGTCTGGGCTATGAACCTGGTCAACCCGGTCTTTAAATAACGAACCATTTTTTCCCTGTACTCGGCATCGGTCTCAACGCTTGTGCGGTAAAGCTTTAAAGTGTCTTCCATTCCCTTAAAATTCTCCCGCCCCGAAAAGAATAATTTTACTTCGATGCCACCCGAGCCGGTAGGCTGCGACGTGATCAGCACATACACATTCGCGGTAAACCGGTCCGGCATAAAATCCACGTAGTTGATCTCGGTCTTCACGTAGTCCATATCACACCATGTGTTGCAATCCACGAAAACTCTTATTTCATCTTTGTTGACCCTGGCCTGGGCACAAATAGAAGCAGGAAGTAAAAAGGGAATAAGAAAAAACAGCAGGTATTTTCTCATTTGGCAGCGTTGGCTTTAGGGAATAAAAATATCTCTTTGCCTGCAATGCCCATATCATTTATAAGCGTTTAACATTTGATTAATCCTAATAAAGCTCAGGCGTTATCGATTTACTTAAGGCCTGCCTAATTTCTTAAGCATCTTTGCGTGTTCTGAAAGCGCTTTTAAAAATGTAGGTTGCGTATGATAGGGAATACCGAACCGGGTTGTCACGGATCTTACAATGGGCGCAAGCTTACGGTAATGAACATGACAAATGCCTGTAAACAAATGATGCTCTA